>DAOQAK010000047.1:32607-33125 GCA_035353855.1 Bacteroidales bacterium
ATATGTAAAGGAATCCTTTCATTTGAGCCTCTCACCGGACTTGAACCGGCGACCTTCCCGACATTACATGTCGGGATGCTCTACCAACTTTATCTCGCCAATGGCGGATGAGCTTTCATGTATTGTTCCAAATATTTTCTGCTTTTGCATTTTTTCAATCTACGCTCTTCTGAACGAGCTTCATGAATGGTATCAAACTCCTTTGAAAATATCAAGCTCCATGGAATTCCTAATTTAGTAAAAGCGGTGTGACCTAAATTATGTTCATGAAGTCTTCGTTCCAAATCATTAGTTGAGCCTATGTAATACTTGCTAAGCTTTTCGCTTAATAATATGTAAAGGAATCCTTTCATTTGAGCCTCTCACCGGACTTGAACCGGCGACCTGCTCATTACGAGTGAGCTGCTCTACCAACTGAGCTAAAGAGGCAAATAAAAAAGTCGGAAATTATACCGACTTTTTTGTCGGGGTGAGAGGACTCGAACCTCCGACCCCCACGTCCCGAACGTGGTACGCTA
>DAOQAK010000048.1 GCA_035353855.1 Bacteroidales bacterium
GGCGGTTAATCCTCTTAAATATTTTTTTAATTGAAATTTAAACAGCCTCTTATTTCAAAATTAAAAAAAAATCAAAATAAAAACAATTAAAGAACATTTTTATTCATACCGGAGCGATTCAATAGGGTCAAGATTAGCAGCTTTTACAGCAGGATATAAACCGGAGATTAATCCTACTATCAAACAAAGAACAATTCCGCTGATAACCCATAACCACGGTACAATAAATGAACCGCCCATAACCAATGATATAATATTTCCTATCGGTACACCTATAACAATTCCAACCAGCCCTCCCAACTGACAAATTACTATTGCTTCAATAAGAAACTGATTTTTTATCACATCCTTGGTTGCCCCCATGGCTTTTCTTATACCTATTTCACGGGTTCTTTCTGTAACTGATACCAACATGATGTTCATTAAGCCTATCGAGGCTCCCAATAATGTTATAAAGCCAATAATTGTTGCTGCCATGGTTACATATTTAATATTCTCAACCATCATTTGTGCAAGATTATCGCTTTTTGAAATCTCGAAATTATTTTCTTCACCAATACCAACTTTTCTTATCACCCTGAAAATCCCTGTTGCTTCTTCAATTGCAGCATCCATGTTTTTCGCATCAAATGACATCACACTAATGGTATACGACATATTTGGTCTTGAAAAATATTGCCTTACATTAGTAAGCGGAACAATACAATTTTTATCTCCGCTAAATCCAAAACTGGAACCTTTTTCTTTAAGCACTCCAATTACCTTGTATTTACCGGGACCTATTGATATATATTGTTCAACAGGATTCTCTTTCTTTTTAAAAAGATTGGTAACCAGCTGACTTCCGATAATTACAACATTAGCTCCTCCGGTAACTTCCTGTTCAGTGAAATTCCTTCCTTTCGAAAGTTCATTTCCTGAAGTTATCATATAATTCTCATCTGCGCCAAGAACCCCGATATTTGGGTTTGTCTTCTCGGAACCAAATTTCAAAGTAGCTGTATGTGTTGCAAATGTAGATACAGAAGTGTATGCAGGAAAACTAAAATCCTTTTTAAACTTCACTGCTTCCTGGTAAGTTATTGACTCGTACCTCTTAGGCTTACTGCCATCATTCCCTACTACAATTTTCATTTCCCTGTTCCTGATGGTAAATGTATTGGCCCCCATCTGTGTAAAATTACTGCTGATTGCATGTTTCAATGATTCAATTGCCGTCAGGATTCCAACAAGCGCCATTATACCAAATGCTATAATAAGAATAGTCAATATCGTACGTAAGAGGTGTGTCCTAATAGATACAAGAGATACTTTAATATTTTCAATTACTAATATTTTCAATGCATGAAAATTTATAATGCAAATGTAACAAAACAGTAATGAAAAAAATATTTAACTGAAAAAATTAATTGGAATGTTAAAAAATAAAATAAAATGATGACATTACTATCGACCAGCATAAAACAGAAATACAAAGACTGAAAAGCACATTTTTTTTATTCCTGTAATATTTATTTGCAAGGAATGTTCCGAGAGGAATCGAAAGCAAAACGGGAGTTAAAGCTGCTATGCCCCACAATCCATACTTACGGCGGGTCATAACAATAAATTTATTTTTCTTTGAAAAAGATTTTTTTGATTTTTTTATTTCGTTTACCGGATGAATTTTTTGTTTTACAAAATATACTTTTATACCTGGCCATATTTTTTTAAATAATGCGATCAGAACTTCACTGATATAATAAAAAAATAAAACACCTGCTAATCCTCCAATAGTAGTAACAATTATTGTTTGCAGAAAATTATAACCTAACTGAAAAGATAAAAAGGGTGCAAATAAAAATTTTATTCCGCTTAATACTCCTATTTCAATCAGTTTATAAAAGCTGCCTGCTTTTACCAATAAAATAACAAAACTATTTATCATGATAACAAAAATAGACGATTCTATTTCAGAAAACAAAAGGAGGAAAGTTATATACTTTAGGAAACTGAAACGATTGTAGATGAATCATAAATCTATTAAGCTCAATTAAAAAAAATATCCTGTTAAAAATTACAGTTTGCTTCCGTAAGCCAGATCACCGGCATCACCCAAACCAGGTACGATATATGACTGAGCAGTAAGCTCATCATCAATAGCAGCAACCCAAAGGGTAAAATTTTCGCCGGGAATATGTTTTTTTATATATTCAACGCCCTGACTGCTGGCAACAATAGCAAGAATATGAGTATGCTTTGGTTTCCCGTTTTCAAGAAGGTGTTTATAAGCTAAGAACATTGATGAGCCTGTAGCCAACATAGGATCGGACAGTATAAGTATTTTATCATCAATATTAGGACTGGATGTGTATTCTACCTGAATATCAAACTTACCGCTTTTATGATGCCGTCTGTATGCTGATATAAAAGCATTCTGAGCCCTGTCGAAAAAATTTAATATCCCCTGATGAAAAGGAAGCCCGGCCCGAAGTATGGTTGCCAGTACAGGATTTTCTTTTAGAACACTAACTTCAGCAGTACCCAGTGAAGTAATAAATTCGCGAGATTCATATTCCATCTTCTTACTCACTTCATAAGCGAATATTTCACCTATACGTTCAAGGTTTCGCCTGAAACGCATGCTGTCTTTCTGAATTTCCGCATCCCGTATTTCTGATATAAATACATTGAGTAATGAATTCTCCTGTCCTAAGTTATAGATCATAGCAATCGTTTTTCAAATTTGCTTTTTAAACCACTTTATAAAAGTAATACTTTTTGATAATATGTATGGAAGCTTATTATTTTTATATTGTAAATATGTGCATTCTGTTGAGCCAAATCCTTTATAAAAACGTGCAAGGTTAGAATTATTGGAACCTTCAAAATCAAGGATAAGATTACGTTGTGCATTTTCACGAATGAATTGGTCGATCAAAAAAGTCATAGCCCTGTTTTCTCTTGCAGCTTTGGTGGTTGCAGAAAAAATAAATATCACTCTTTTATTGCTTTCTATAAAAATCGCACCCGCATATAGTTCGTCATTATTATCATAAACACTCCATATATGAGCATTTTTCTTTATAAGCATCAAATTAACCAGTTTGATGAAATCCTTATAATCCTTTTCTTTTAATGTTTCAATCTCCAGTCCGCGATATTTCCTGAACAGGTCAACAATGATTTTTATATCGGTATCTTTTCGTATTATCAATTGCGACTTCCCGGCAATTTTCAAATTTCTTTTCGTATTCTCCGAATAATTATTATAAAGGATATTATAATCAGGAATCAGGTCAAGTTCAATATTTTTATTTGAAAAAAAATGATTTTTTTTATCATCAATTTTATTAAAAACATTCAGGTTTATCTCAATGAGTTTATATTTTGAAGGAATTTTAGAAATGAATTCTTCTGTTATTTTTTCATTTAAAATACCTTTTGAAAAAATGCCTAATTGTTGTGTAAAAAAAGGCTGGCATAAATAATTAATTCCTGATTTTTTTTTGGCAGTTAATGGAAATACGCGTTCATAATCGTTTTCGATCAACGCTTCCCATCCGGGGCTCATGATATCGAGGTACCAGGAATATGCATATATTAACCCGTTGAATGAGTTCTGTATACAATCATCCCATTTATTTTTATCAATATCTTTATTTTGAAAATACTTAATCATCAGGATAATGCCATCTTTAACATTTCTTCATATACTTTTTGCCATCCCACCCATCTGTTCTCATTGCTAAGTGATTCGTTATGCCACAAACTTATAAACATACCGTTCACTGCTTTTACTTCATCTATCAACTGCTTATACTGTTGTATTGCATCTTGTGGAGTTACATTATGATAATCGCGTAATGTCCCTTCCATTATTGCAAAAGGAAAAAGTTTCAGATGTGTTTCTGTTTCAAGGTCAAGGTCAAAAAAATTATATGGCTCGCAAATTCCAGCCCTGAAACCCGTTTCGGTTGCATAACCAAGAGAGTAATCTTCGGCAATATCAACTTCTATAAGGTTTCGGTATGTGTCGGGAAAAGTCAGTTTAAGAAAATGCTGGCGGCTTTTGCTAATATCACGGTTCAACACATTTGATAAACGTGTTATTTCTGTTAATAGCTTTTCATGTTTTATATTTGAAGCAAACGATGGGTGAATTCCCACATCCGCGTAGTCTCCTATTGATTTTACCAATGACTGGAACTTCCGGTTATTCACATAAATGTTTTTATCGTACTGTGCATAATCTGCAAATAAAATAAAGTAAAGCGGAACGATATTATATTTTTTATGTAATTCAAATTGATATTCAAATGTATCAAACGAATCTTTTTTTAATCCGGTTAAAACTCTCATTCTTTTTGATATTTCCTGGAAATTCAATGCATACAATGCTTTTATAAAACCGGCAATGGTTCTGACGATACCTTTTTGCTTGTATTCCCATGCAGAATCAATATCGATAGTAGAAAGGAAACGATAATTTTTTTCAGGAAATTTTATGAATGGATATTTTTCCTTTAAAAGCAATTTTATTTTTTGTGCCCAGATATTCACTACAGGTTTTTTTAAAAAACCATTTATGTATGCAATACTTTCAATAGCATCGAAACGGTCATATTTATCTTTTTTATATGGAAGGTATTCTTCATACCTCGAAAGCATATAAAATGATGCAGCAAACGGGTCGAATGGCAATGCTGAATTTTTATATACAGAATAAGGACACAGTATATTTTCAAACTTTACACTATCGAATTGTTGCTGTTTAATACCTGTTTCAAAAAGAAGATTTACTGAACAGAAAAATATTTCATCACTGATGGGCTGGTATGAATAATTTATTTTTGGACCATCATAGCTCTTAAACTCTTCCGCATTATTGGTAAAACGATAATCTATTGAAATTAAATTTCGGAAGATAACATCAAAAATATATTTGATGCGATTGTTAACTTTCGGTGTGAATATTAGCAGCATTATTTATTTTTAAACATATCCAAAATTTCAGAGCAAATAAATTCTGATGCTTTTCCGTTTCCAAAAATATCTGTAAAAGCAGTAGGTTTTACATCAATGAATAACTTTGCTGCATTCATTATTTTTTCTTCATCACAGTTAGCAATCACGGCAGCGCCTGATTCAACCAATTCAACCCATTCGGTTTCAGGGCGAAGAATAATGCATGGTTTTTTATAAAAGAATGCTTCCTTCTGTACTCCGCCCGAATCAGTCATTATAAGCCTTGCGTTACTTTCCAGCATAATCATTTCAAAAAATGAAACCGGTGGAATGATTTGTATTAACGGACTTTTCTGTAATGAATCATATAATTTTTTTTCGATATTCTTTTTTAAAACATTATTGGTTCTCGGATGCAGAGGTATTATAGCTTTCAATCCTGTATATTCAGCAACATTCAGCAGTGAACGAAAAATTGAATTCAGGTTTTCGGGAACATCGGTATTGTGGTCGCGGTGAATGGTACAAAGAAAAAAATCATTTTCCATCAGCTCCAGTTTTTTCAATATTTCCGACGTTTTTGCTTTTTCAGAAAAATACAAAGCATTATCGTACATCACATCGCCACAATGAAAAACGCCGGGATTTTCGTCTGTATACGGAGGTTTTGTATTTTTTCCAATTCCTTCAGTATATAAATTATTTAATCCTGTTTTTGTAGGTGAAAATAATAAAGCTGACAGATGATCGCTTACTACACGATTTATTTCTTCGGGCATGCGACGGTTAAAAGAGCGAAGCCCTGCCTCAACATGTGCAACAGGAATATGAAGTTTAGCAGCAGTTACCGAACCTGCCAGGGTTGAATTTGTATCGCCATAAATTAAAACCAAATCGGGGTTTTCTTTTAACAATACTTTCTCCAAACGTTCCATCATTAGTGCAGTTTGAACAGCATGAGAAGAAGAACCTACATTTAAGTTATAGTCAGGAGAAGGGATTTCCATCTCCCTAAAAAATACTTCCGACATATTATCATCATAATGCTGTCCGGTATGTACAATGACTTCTTTAATCTTATTCTTATAAAAATTCCTTATGCAACGGCTTATTGCAGCAGCCTTTATAATCTGCGGACGCGCTCCTATTATTGTAATTATTTTAATCATATTTCATTACGTTTGTTGTTCGTTGTTCTTTGTTTGTTGTTCAATAAATATTATAATGACAAACCATAAACTACAAACTAAATTAATCCTTCATCTGCAAAGCTAAAATATTTTTCATCACCAATAATGATATGGTCAAGTACAGATATATCAAGAAGTTTTCCTCCTTCTTTCAGTTTTTTTGTGATGTTTTTATCCTGCTCGCTTGGACTCAAGTTTCCCGATGGGTGATTATGACAAAGAATTACACCAACAGCCTTATTTTCGATAGCAATTTTAAAGATCTTCGACGGGTCGGCAACTGTACCAGTTAGCCCGCCTTCGCTGATGCAAAATTTATCAATAACTTTATTGGCGCGATTTAACAATAGTATCCAAAACTCTTCATAATTGCAGTCGGATAACGAAGGATAAAAAATATCAAAAACATCTTTACTCGATTTTATTTTTTCAAGTTCGGCAACTTCAGCCTCTCTCCTTCTGTTTCCAAGTTCCAGTGCAGCCGCTATTGTAGCTGCTTTTGCTTCACCTATGCCTTTATATTTTGTCAGTTCTTTAATTCCAAGTTTTGAAAGATTAATTAAATTATTCCCATTTTGTTTTAAAATATTTTTTGCTACATCAACTGCGTTTTCCTCTTTTGTTCCCGAATGTATAAGGATAGCAAGAAGCTCAGCATTACTGAGTGAAGCTTTACCTTTTTCAATAAATTTTTCGCGTGGACGATCATCGTCAGCCCATGTTTTTATTGAATTTGATTTTGTCAACATAATAAAATTGTTACAATAAGCTCACATTTTAATTTGTCCTGTCAAATGAATATTTGCCATTTGAAATTAAAAATATCTTCAAATTTATTAAATTCCTTGATTTAAAAAAAATAAAAAGCCTTTCCCATTACAGGAAAGGCTCACCCCAAAGCATTATGAAAAAACTATAATGCGTTAATCTTCCTGGCCAGCTTCGATTTTAAATTGGAAGCTTTGTTTTTGTGTATCACACCTTTTTTTGCCAGTTTGTCAAGCATAGCAACTACAGCAGGATGGTCTTTCTTAGCCTCTTCCTTATCTTTAGTGCCTCTGAATTTCTTCACCGCATTACGTGTTGTTTTAGCTTTAACTCTATTTTCATCACGCCTGCTTTCGTTGCTGCGGATTCTCTTTTTTGCTGATTTATGGTATGCCATAATAATTAATTTTTCTTAAAAATGTAGCCCGTAGGGGATTCGAACCCCTGATTTCTAGGATGAAAACCTAGCGTCCTGGGCCAGCTAGACGAACGGGCCTCTTTAAACGAGGTGCAAAGGTAAAAAAATATTTCATTTCAACAAAATTATTGAAAAAATAATATTAATTGTTTATTCCGAATCATCCCGGTCAACCTGGAAACGGAATCCCAAGCGTTTGCCTGTTCGTAAATTCATTGAATTCTCAAGCCTTTCCGAAACACTTACCACCTTTACACTATCATAAACTGGGGTTAATAAATCAAAATCGACACAATAACTTATTGCTGTTTCTAAAATTTTTTTCATAGCCGGACGATCGAGACGGGTCTTTGAAAAGTTATTATACATAAGACCTATCTGCCTTTTACCTTCTACAAAATAATGATATTCTTTATTGATAAATATTCTGGCTATCAGGTACCCCAAGTCGTTCACACGATTGTATTTATATGAATCGGCAAGAAAGTTATACATACTGATTACCCCACAATAAGAACGGGTAATATCCTGTTTTATATAACTTAAATTCATTATATCATGTTCGCGAGGAAATTCAAAAACATTAGTATGCATTGAAATAGTAAGCATATCGCCGCCAAATTTCAATTCAGCCTCAAACTCGCCATGATCCGAATAGCTGAATGGTATCCGCTTATCAACTTTGGTTACTTTCTTTTTTACATTTTCTATCATATCCTTAGCAAGGCGTTTCATATCCTGAAAGGATTCATAAGTATTATTATACACATCCAGCTTCATCCCTCCCTTTTCAAGAATCTTTTCCACAAGGGGAAGTTTTTTCATTTCATCGTCAGTCATGGCAGAAAATTATATTTAACGAGTAACAAACTTACAAAATATTTTTATATATAAGAAGTTATTTGATTTTTGATTTAAGATTTTAGATTTTAGATTTTAGCTTCCTGCAACGGATCAGATTTTATACCAAATGTTAATTTATAATAGTCCAAAGGATATTATAAATTTTACAATGGTTATGCCGATGACATAGATGTTATAGTACAATTTATTGGACTATTACATATATACAATCGGTATTAGAATTGTGTTTCCTCCATAGTGGACTACTTACAATATTTTTTTGGCAACAGCTTCGGCAACACGTTCCCCGTCAATAGCTGATGAAACGATTCCACCTGCATATCCTGCACCTTCGCCACATGGAAATAAATTTTTAATCTGAATATGTTCCAACGTGTGTGCATCACGTGTTATCCTTACCGGTGATGAAGTACGCGATTCCACAGCAAACAAGGTAGCTTCATTAGTATAAAAACCTTTCATCTTTTTATCGAATTCTGTAAAAGCTTCTTGTATTGATGAAATAATAACCTTCGGAAATATTTCGCTCAAAGGTGCTGAAGTAATTCCCTGCCTGTATGAAACGGTATTAAAAGAAGAGGAAATCTTATTTTCACAAAAATCGGACATACGTTGAGCTGGGGCAAAATGATTACTTCCGCCAGCCACAAATGCAATATTCTCAAGCATTTTTTGAAATTGAAGCCCTGATAATGCGCCCTCGCCATATGATTTAAAATCATTTTCATTCACGGTAACAACAATACCGGAATTGGCAAACGGCTGATTCCGTCGGCTGTTCGACATACCATTCAGCACCAGCTCATCCTGTGAAGTTGATGAATCAACAATGGTTCCACCGGGGCACATACAAAATGAAAAAACGCCTTTTCCGCCAAATTGCCCGGCTAAACTATATGCAGAGGCAGGTAAATATTTTCCACGGCTTTTTTGATGATATTGAATTTCATCAATAATCTGTTGCGGATGTTCAACGCGAAAGCCTACAGCGAAAGAGCTGGGTTCAATAAATATTTTTTTTCTTTCGAGAAGATAAAAAATATCTCTTGCAGAATGCCCGGTTGCCAATATCAAAGCTTTTCCATGATACTCATTCCCCTTGGACGTAACAACACTTTCAAATGAATTATCTTTTATTTTTATATCAACGATCCTGTTTTCAAAATGAAACATTCCTCCATATTCTTCTATGGTTTGCCTTATTGCTGCAATAATCGGGGGAAGCTTATCAGTACCTATATGTGGATGCGAATCGTAAAGTATTTCGGCACTTGCGCCATGCATATAAAACAACTGTAAAATACGGTTCACATCGCCACGTTTGGTTGATCGTGTATATAGCTTTCCATCGGAAAATGTACCTGCACCTCCTTCGCCAAAACAATAATTTGAATCGGGGTTTATTAATCTTTCACGATGAATATTTGTAATATCATATCTTCGGTCATGAACACTTTTTCCTCTTTCAATAATAACAGGTTTCATACCCAGCTCAATACATTTTAATGCAGCAAAAAGTCCGGCAGGTCCTGCTCCTGCTATAATTACAACTGGACTTTGGGTTACATTTTTAAATGGTATATCGAATTTATTTTGCTCCGGTAATTCACTAATAAAAACATCATACTGGCAGCGATACACAATTTTTTGTTTACGCGCATCGAGCGAACGTCTTACAAGCCTTATACCTGTAATGTCGTTCAAATCCACATGCAGGACTTTTGAAATAATATTTTTCTGATTTTCGGAATGAAAAAATTGTTCTGGAGTAAATGCCAGCTCTATTTGTTTTTTCATCAGCTTATTCGAAAAGAAATGATAACTGAAATATTTTTGAATTTATTCTATCAATGGAAGTAGTATATACCGTATTGTCGCGCTTAAGCATATCACGCATTCCATATATCATTTTTAATTCAGTTGTTAATTTAAAGTAGTTTAAATAAAATTCAAAACCAACTCCAAGGTCGCAGCAAATGTCGTTTTGCTTCAGTTTTACCAAATCATTCTCTTTATCTTTTTTCTTCGCTTGCGAAGCAAGGTCAATACTGTATTGTGCCCCTCCAATTATATATGCCCTGAAATTATTTAAACGTTTCGAAGTATATTTAAGCATCAAAGGAAAATCAATAAAAGTTGATTCAATTTTTTTTGTTGTTTTTACAATGCTATCTTTAATGCTTAGTGTATAAATCAGGTTTCTTTGTCCGAAAGAAAGCGTAGGTATAAACCTTAGGTTAGAAAATTCACCCAGCCTTAAATCGGAAACTATACCAATATTGAATCCCAGTTGTGGGTCTGATTCAATTACAAACAACGAATCGCTTACATAATTTTCAGCAGTACGAATAGAAAAATCCATTTTATTCAGACATAATGCAAAGCCAAAATGATAGGGTTTTAAATCAAACTTTGGTAGATTCTCAATCCGTGGTTTTTGAGCAAATACAAAAACAGGGATAAGAATTATTATCCATAAAAACTTCCTGTAGTATATTAATCTTCTTTTCAAAAATTTATTATTCCGTGAATAACGCTTATTCTATTTTTATATTGTATACCGACAGAAAAGAGTTTTGCAAAAATATTTTTTGTTTTCTGTACGTTATAACTCGTTCTAAACAGTTTTGACATTGCAAACCTGATAAGAACGATTATATTCCGGGTTTGCAAATTTATTAATGATTCTTTATGTTTAAACGCTGTTTTAATTTTTATCATATAAACCTGTCACTTATTTTTCGGCAATATATATTGAGCAAATTCCAAAACTGAGCTTATAAATCCTGACATTACTAAAACCCACCTGTTTTAAAATCACAGCAAAATCATCGCCCTGCGGAAAATTCATTACGGTTTCAAAAAGATAAGTGTATGCCATATTATCTTTTGAAATCATTTTACCTATTAAAGGTAATATCCATCGAAAATAAAAAAGATATATCTGTTTGAAAGGAAAAGCTGCAGGCCTTGAGAATTCAAGGATTACAGCAACACCTTTTTCATTCAAAACCCTGAGTATTTCACTTAAACCCATTTTCAGGTCTTTAAAATTTCTTACGCCGAAAGCTACTGTTACTGCATCAAAACTTTTATCAGTAAATGGAATGCTTTCAGAACTCCCGGTAATAAACGCTATCTTTTCCCCGAGATTTTTTTTTTTAATTTTATGCTTAGCTATTTCCAGCATTGTTTCGGCTATATCAATAGCTGTAATTTTTTGAGGATTCAATTTTATTGCTTCAATTGCAAAATCTCCGGTACCTGTTGCTACATCCAGTATCTGTGTGGGCTTATAAGGTATGAGCAATTTAATTGCTTTTCTTCGCCATATTTTATCAATTCCAAAAGATAAAAAATGATTCAGAAAATCGTAATGCGAAGCAATATTGTTAAACATTTGCTGAACATTCGTATTATACGGTTTAAGCGTTGAAGGATTTTTCATCAATATTATCCGACCAAAATATTAGCTGTTGAATATCTATATTTCGCACTCCCCTGTCGCATTGTCATTGCAAATGCCAGTGTCAATGGACCAGTACGGCCAATAAACATAGTTAAAATCAAAATCAATTTTCCTGCATCGCTCATGAAAGGAGTGATACCTGTTGATAATCCTACCGTTCCAAATGCTGAAATATCTTCAAAAAGAATTTGAATAGGTAAAATATCCGGCTCGGTAATCATCAGTAAAAGCGAGCCTGTAAAAGTAACGGTTACTGCAAAAAACAATATAGCCAATGCTTTTTTAAATAAATCAGCCGTAACGGTATGCCGGAACATTTCTACATTTTTTTTACCTCTAATAGTTGACCATACCGTAGATAAAACGATAGCAAATGTAGAAGTTTTAATACCACCACCTGTTGACCCCGATGAAGCTCCTACAAACATCAGGAACAACATAAAAAATAGTATCGGCATTCCAAGCCGTGAATAATCTACAGTATTGAATCCTGCTGTACGCGGGGTAACCGACTGAAACAACGAAATAACAAAACATTCAAAAGCATTTTTACCGGCCAGTGTATTATTCTTTTCTAACAAGTAGAATACTATAGTGCCCAATATTATTAACCCGAATGAAGTATACACAGCTATTTTTGTCCCAACAGCAATCTGTTTCCAGGGATGCTTTAACCTTTCGCGTAAATTTTTAACACTGAACATATCTGTTAGTGATGCAAACCCAATACCTCCCAGGAAAATCAGTGCAGCAATGACCAAATGTATAAAGTATGCATTCCTTACAAGCGGATTATAAAGATTATCTGTAAATAGAGAAAATCCCGCATTATTAAAGGCCGATACCGAATGGAACATAGAATAATAAACCTGCTGCATCCATGATGAAAAATGAATATCAGGGCTCCAAAGAAAAAATATTAAAAGTGTTCCTATCAATTCTATTCCTGCGCTGAAAAATATGATCCTTCTGAGTAATCCTTTTGTTTCATATAAATTTTCTGCACCAAGGAATGAACTTATTATGGATTGTTGTTTCACTCCCTGCGATTTCCTGGCAAAATATGCAAAGAAAGCAGCAAATGACAAAATGCTGATGCCCCCCATTTGAATAAGTAGCATGATAACTATTTGTCCTTTAAAAGTAAAAAAGGTTGCCGTATCAACAACGATAAGCCCTGTAACACAGCTTGCACTGGTAGATGTAAAAAGAGCATCAAGAAAAGGCATGCTTTTGCCTGATGCAGACATCTCGGGCAACATTAATAAACCTGCACCTCCCATTATCAGAATAAAAAATGAGAGGACAAACATATTTGTAGGACCAATATGCAATGCAGAAAAACTAGAACTGGCTTTTCCTGTCTCAATTAGAATCAATATCAATAAAAGTAGTTGAATATACAGCGGGTGAATATTTATTTGAGGATAATAATTAACTATAATTCCCTGTATCATCAGGAAAAGCAGGAACATCGCTTCAACCCAGCTTGATTTAAAAAAATTAAAAGGCTCAAAATGATAAAAAAGATTTATATAATAACTGAAGAAATAAAATATGAATAAACCTTTAATTATTTTAAGAAGGATGATTTTTGTTTCAGGTAAAATAGGAAAACCATAATACTGAATTAGAATATATGCTGCAACAATAAGCCCAAGCCCTCTAAATATCCTGAGAGTTCGGATAACCGTTTTTTTGCTGTTGTATATAGCAATATTTATTTTTTCTCTGATATCGGGCCAGGAAAACATAGTTTATCTTTCCATTTGTAATGCTTCTTTGAGCAGTTTTTCTTTATTTACCGGAACTACACCCACATATTCACAAACCAACCCTCCTGCCAGGTTTGAAATAGATGCAATAATTTCAGGTTCCTGTTTTAATGCTAGACAAAGACTGGCTACAGAAATCACAGTATCACCTGCACCCGAAACATCAGCAATGTTGCGTATATGTGCCGGGATTAATTTTTTAAAAATGGTTTTACCAACTGCTTTATCTTTTACGCTTATGTACATTCCTGCATCTGATAGTGTAACCATTATCATCTCTATATTATTATTTTTGTGAAGAACTTCAACAGCATTATCTATTTCGGATTGTGATTTTATTATATCACTTTTCGTTCCTTCCTTCAGTTCCTTTAAATTTGGTTTGAAAAGGGTGATGTTCTTATACTCGTTAAAATTTTTCCTTTTTGGATCGGCAATTACAGGTATTGAATGTTCTTTGGCTGTTTTAACTGTTTCCTGAATAACTTTAGCAGTAATTACACCTTTGTCGTAATCTTCAAAAATAATGGCATTTATTTTATTATTTTTTATAATATCACGAATACTTTTTATTAATTTTTCTTCATCTTTTTCAGAAATATTATTCTCTGTTTCTTCGTCAACCCTTAACATTTGAGCATTATTACCTATAACACGGAATTTTGTAGTAGTTACCCTATCATCACAAGCAATAATTCCTTTCCCTGTCAGATGAAGCGATTCCAGCATTTCATAAAAATCATTTCCTTTCTGATCGGTTCCTACAACACTGCAAAGTATAGGAGTAGCTCCTAGTGAGAGCAAGTTAAGTGCAACATTGGCAGCGCCACCCAACCTGTTTTCTCTTTTATTTACTGACACTATTGGAACCGGTGCTTCCGGCGATATTCTTTCAACCTTTCCCCACAAATAAGAATCAATCATCACATCTCCAATTACCATTATAGTTTGTGAAGAAAAATTATTAAAAAGTTCGTTTATTTTATTATTTGTAATATCCATTTATAATTTGCTTTTATATTTTTCTGTATAAATAATTTATACTTGTATTCTAAATTTAAGTTTTATTTACTGTGAAAGCTTGCAAAATTATAAAAATCAACTGAATTAAAGAGAAAAAGCCTGAAAAATTCAGGCTTTAAAACTATAATTTATGTTAGATAACAGAACTGGATTGTCCCAATTACTTTTTATGCGGACACTGAGACTGCCCCTCTCCATGTTTACTGCATTTCGAAGGATCGCATTTTTCATTTTTTTTGCAGCAAGGCATATCACCTTTCATTTTGCATTTCATTTTACAAGAATCGTTCATCATGGTTGAATCCATCATCAATGAATCGCATGGCATATGACAGGATCTGAATTTAAACTCCTGACATTTCATTTCATTTTTTATGCAATTCCTGTTAATGAAATGAAAACATTTTCTGGCGCCAAAAAAAACACCTGAGATCACAAATATAACAGCAATCCCGGTTAGGATTCCTCCACGCATTGTCAGCTTATTATTTTTATTAACAATTCCATTTATTAATAAAATAACACCTATTAAACCTAGCAATGCCGCAACAATTGCAAGGATAAAAAATACGATAAATGCTGTGCTCATAATTTTTATGTTTAGTTAAACATTAATAATCAGCAAATTTAATAAAAAATAAATTAATGACAAAACCTAATAATTTTTAGATTAGCCTTAAAAAAAATTTTGATAGAAATTAAAAAAATTATTTAAGCTCTGATAATGCTTGTTTAATTCTTCTTATAGCTTCAACTAATAATTCATTAGAAGTAGCATAAGAAATACGTAAGCAGTTCGGGTCGCCAAACGCATTTCCGGGAACCAGCGCTACATAAACTTTATTCAGTATATAATCACACAATTCTGGTGCATTATGTATAGTAACCTTACCGTCAGTTTTGCCAAAATAATATGATATATCAGGAAAAACATAAAAAGCGCCCTGTGGATTATTTGTCTTCATTCCGGGGATTTCATTCAACAGGTTCACAACCAGGTCGCGTCTTTCATGAAACGCTTTAAGCATTATTTTTACTGATGACAGGTCGCCTGAAATAGCTGCCAGCGAGGCTTTCTGAGCAATAGAGCAAGCACCGGAAGTAATTTGCCCCTGAAGTTTATTGCATGCTTTGGCAATTTCGATAGGAGCTGCTAAATATCCTATTCTCCAGCCGGTCATAGCAAATGCCTTTGAAACACCGTTAATAATAATTACCCTGTCCCTGATATTTTCAAATTGAGCAATTGACTCGTGTTTGCCACTAAAATTAATATGTTCATAAATCTCATCGGATAAAACATACACATGATCGTGCAATGTAAACACATCAGCTAAAGCTTTCAATTCTTTTTTGGTATATACCGAACCTGTAGGATTGCAGGGCGAGCTGAAAATAAATAGTTTTGTATTTGGAGTGATCGCTTTTTGTAATTGCTCGGGTGTAATTTTAAAATCATGTTTAATATCTGCTCTCACGTATATTGGCTTAGCTTCGGCCAGTTTTATCACTTCCTTATATGAAACCCAATAAGGCGCAGGAATAATAACTTCATCGCCCGGGTTAAGTAGACTCATAACAACATTTGCAATAGATTGTTTTGCACCTGTTGATACTACAATATTATCCGGTTTGAAATCGAGGTCATTATCACGTTTTAATTTCTGACAGATAGCCTCTCTTAGTTCAGGATAACCGTTAACAGGAGGATAAAATGTAAAATTTTTATCAATTGCATCTTTTGCTGCTTGTTTGATATGATCGGGTGTGTTGAAATCAGGTTCCCCAAGGCTTAATGAGATAACATCAATTCCCTGCGCTCTGAGCTCCCTGCTCATCCTAGCCATTGCTAAGGTTTCCGATTCCGAAAGATTGTTTATTCTTTCTGCAATTGTTGCCATGATTGTATCTTGTAAATTACTATTTTTCATTATATGTATAAATTTTAATATTTCATACAAAACAAAGGTAGAAATTTATACATGAATAACGTAATTTTTTTTAATGTATTTTTAACAATAAATTTTAGATATTTGCATTTTTATTAATAATATCTAAATCTTTTTAGATAAAAAAACTTTTTAATCATGAACGAACTACTTGATATATTGAAATATGTATTACCATCACTTATTGTTTTGGCTACATCATACTACCTGTTGAAAATTTTTCTGGAAAATGAACAAAAGAAAAGAAGTGTAGATATTAAAATGGCCGGTTATAAAATTATTACACCTATCCGGTTGCAGGCTTATGAAAGGCTTGTTCTTTTTCTAGAGCGCATTTCACCGGAAAGCCTTGTTATGAGGGTTCACAAGACCGATTTAACAGCCATACAGATGCAAGCACTTTTATTGCAGAACGTACGCGAAGAATTTGAACACAATCTGTCTCAGCAGGTTTACGTTTCCTCACAAGCATGGGAACTTATTAAAACAGCAAAGGAAGATACAATCAAATTAATCAATACTGCTTCAACTAAAATAAATGATAATGCAACTTCTACGGAACTAAGCCAGAAAGTATTTGAATTATCATTAACAGAAAACAGATCGGTAACTAAATCGGCACTGGAATTTTTGAAAAATGAAATTCGATTATTATTTTAATCTTCACTTCCATTAAAATCTTCGTTGTTATTGTTTTCGAAACTCTTCTTTTTCTCTTTAGATTGTTTCATGCTTCCCACTTTATATGTAAAGCCTAAGAATATTCCTCTTGAGTCTCTTCCACGCTTCATATCTATCGTGTAATTTGTTCCACTGCGTTTCATATTGAATTGCTGGGTATTGAAAATATCACTAAACCTTAAAGAAATACTTGCTTTCTTTTTGAGTATATCTTTTTTCATGGCAAGGTCGGCAAAATACATTGCCTGCATTGTTCCCTGCAATTGAATCATTGGCGCACGATAATTCCCCATTACCTGGATATCGAGATTTTTCAAAACGGTTACAGTGGAATTCAGTTTTGCTGTCCAGCTATAATTGCTGTTGGTAAGCTCTTCACCTTCTTCAGTACCTTTCATTATAGTTCTGAAGTAGCTGAATGTTGTATTGATTTTCCACCATTTGGTAATATCATGAGCGAAAATAAATTCAAGTCCGTACGATGTACCTGATGAAATATTATCAAAGGTCATATTTTGAATTCCTAAACTATCAAACCACATTGTATGCTGAATAGCATCATTGATTTGCTTATAGAATATTGAGGAGTTCAGCGAAGTTTTCCCCCAATATTTCAGGTGACCCAGTTCATACGAGTCAATATATTCGGGTGTAAGGTATGGATTACCAGAACGTCTAAATCCGGGTTCCGTGGCATCTATAAATGGATTCAGCATAAAATAACGAGGTCTGTTTACTCTACGGCTGTAACTTATCTGGAATGAATTATCATTTTTCAGGTTCATATTAAGATGCAGTGTTGGAAATAAACTGAAATAATTTTTTTTGTACTCTTCATTCATTGTTTGTTGAGTTGATTTTGTTAAAGCCTGTTCCGCACGTAATCCTGCTGAAAATTCAAAAACACCTATGGTATTAGAATATGTAGCATAGACAGAATGAATTTGCTCATCGTAAATAAACCTGTTGCTCAAAGTGGTATCATCTGACCATACAGCAGTAGAGTCATCATATTTAAGAACAGTATAATCGTTATCCATATTCCTGATAATGCTTTTTGCACCGGCTTCAAACCTGCTATTTTTCGTGATAGGATAAGAATAATCGGTTTGCAAGGTGGTAACTTTACTTTTATCATCAGTAGAATTACTCTGAAAAGCAGGTAATCCTAAATGTGTTATATTATCAGGAAGGAAATATTGTAATACCCTATCGCTTCCTTCTGATTCATTAGAAACAGAATGAATGGCATCAAATGTTAATGATTCGCCTTTTTTATCAAATGTTCTTTTGTAATTGAACATATAATCCATCGAGTTTTCATCACCTGTTTCTTTAATATCATTTTCATAATACGAAGTGATCATTTCATTGAAATCAAGTTCGGTACTTTTGTCAAATTCTTTTTCCACGCTGCTTTCAGCACCATATGTTCCTGAAATGGTAAATGAATTTTTATCATTCAAATAAAAATCGGTTCCAATTTTTATACTATGTGATAATCGGTTTCGGGTTGATTTTTCATCTTCTTCAAGATATGATAGTGTATCATTAAAATTGTATGTACGATTAAAATCAGACCAGCCCTTGGAGTGGAAAGAACGAAAATCATAATTAGCAAAAACATTTACTTTATTCTTGCTGTAGTTTAATGCTACAGAACCCGAATATCGGTCACCTGTTCCTGCATTAACAGTAAACACTCCATTATATCCTCTTTCTTTTTTCTTTTTTAAAATGATATTTATTATCCCTGTCATTCCATCTGGATCGTACTTTGCCGAAGGATTTGAAATGACTTCAATACTCTCGATAGAGCTTGCCGGGATTTGTTCCAGTATTGCGGAACGGCTCATTCCAGTAAGAGCTGATGGTTTGCCATCAATTAGAACTGTAATATTGGAATTACCACGCATACTAAGGTTTCCATCAATATCAACTGTAACAGAAGGAATGGTTTGCATTACATCAACAGCATTTCCTCCTGCACTTACCAATGCTTTTTCAACATTAATTACTTTTTTATCGAGTGTAAATTCCACCGCATTCTTTTTTTCTTTTACCTCAACAGCATCAAGCATTGCAGAAGATGGTACCATTTTAATTGTATCAAGAGTTTTTGATGGTTCCTTAGGATTTACAAGGATATTACCAATTTTCTGAGATCTATGTCCAATAAGGTTTACAGCAAGATAATATTTACCAAAAGGAATTTTTTCTAATTTAAATTTTCCCAGGGTATCAGTAATTGCGCCTGTAACCATTGTTGAATCGAGCGCTTTATGTAATACCACATAAACATATCCTACGGGTTTTTGTGTTTCTGAATTTATAACTATACCACTAACTGTTCCAATTGGATTACCATAATTCATGTTGCCACTGCCATGTTCCTGGGATTTAACTGAGATAAAAAATAAGGAAAGCAAAAATGCCAGTGTAATTTTTTTCAATAGATTATGATTCATAAAATTTAATATTTAAAATATTTAAAACTAAAATTTAGACTCACAAGTTATAATTTACTTGCAGCACTTTATGTTAAAAAAAAGTTAATTTAAAATAGATTATTTTTCAACAATATTCATTTCATCAATTAACCTTTTGGCTCCAGCATATTTATCGATTATAAAAAGGGTGTATCGTATATCAAGGGCTATATTCCTGCATTGTTCTTTATCATACATTATATCACTCATTGTTCCTTCCCACACTCTATCGAAATTTATTCCTATCAGCTGTCCTTCTCCATCCAATACCGGGCTTCCCGAATTTCCTCCGGTAGTATGATTGGTAGCTATAAATGCAACGTGCATGGTGCTATCCGTTGAATAGCGTCCGTAATTTTTAGTATCATAAAGATTTTTCAAATATTCAGGAACTTTATAATCACTCACTTCTTCATCTTCTTTCTGCATCACACCTTCAAGCGTTGTATAATAATTATAATCTACTGCATCCATAGGCTTATAGTCATTCACTTTACCGTAAGCAACACGCAGTGTTAAATTAGCATCAGGATAAAATTTTTTGCCGGGTTGCATTTCGCGAAGCCCTGTAATATATATCCTATAAAGGCTATCCAGTTCATCATTGTATTTATAATATGACGGAAGAATATTTTCATTTAAATTTTTATATAGCGCTGAAGCCAGTTTAAAAACAGGGTCGTTGCTAATAACAGCCGTTTTATTTCTTTTGAATTTCGAAAGCGTTTTTTCCACTCCGGCCTGTGATGAAAATGAAGTATTGGCATAAACATATGAAACATATTTTTCAATATCTCCACCGAATTTATTTTTTATTATTTCTTCAAAATATTTTGGTTGATATGCTGATGTGCCCTGTAAATAGTATATGCTGATCAAAGCGGAAAATAATTTTTTATCCGTTTCCAGGTTATAATTTTTAAAAAACCCTTTTGCTCCGTTCTTCATTTGTTCCACAATTTTTGTTACATCTTCGTCTTTAACTTTTTTATCAAGGCTTTTTGTAATAAGATTGTTATATCCCCATGCATATTTTACTAATTCAATTCCCACTCCTGATTCGGAAAAATAATCGTAAGCCAGTTCAACAGGAGAGAATTTTTCATAAACTTTTTTAAATTCATCCAGCAGTTTTCCATATTTCTCTTTTCTTGAAGCATCAGTATTAACCCATGTGGTGAATTCATTTTCGAGTAATTGCTTTTTCTCAACTCCATCAAGTTTTGTAATGCCTTTACTTTCGCCTATAAATTTTTTCCAGTAATTAGCAATACCCACATATTTCGATGCATACTGAATTTTTATCAGCGGGTCGCTTTTCATGGCAGCACTCATGATCTTTAATTTTTTATCACGAATGCCAATAAGTACGGGATTTTCAACATTAGCTACCAGGTTCACACCATACGATGTCAAATATTCCTGTGTTCTTCCGGGAAATCCATAAACCATAGTGAAATCATTTTTTTGTACACCTTTAATTGAAATGGTCAGCGATTTCTTAGGAACATAAGGAATATTATTTTTAGAATAATCTGCCGGGTTATTGCTGCTATCTGCATAAATCCTGAATACTGAAAAATCGCCCGTATGCCGTGGCCACATCCAGTTATCGGTATCGCCGCCAAAACTTCCAATACTTGTAGGAGGAGCACCCACCAACCTTACATCGGTGAATACTTCATGAACAAAAAGATAATACTCATTGCCATAATAGAAAGGTTTTACTTTGGCTTTGTAATGCGTCCCTTTCACTGCTTCTGATTCAACTTTTGATATATTTTTTAATATTATTTCATCGCGTTGCGCTTCAGTCATTTTAGCAGTAACACCATCCAGAATTTTTGCAGTAACATCTTCCATTCTTACAATAAATGTAACACTAAGACCGGAACATTGCAATTCATCCGACTGTTCCTTAGCCCAGAATCCATCTTCCAGATAATTATGGTCGAGAGAAGAATGTGATTGTATAGCGCTGTATCCGCAATGATGATTGGTAAAGACCAATCCTTTATTGCTTACTACTTCGGCTGTACATCCGCTGCCAAACAGGCATATCGCATCTTTCAGGCTGGAATGATTAACGCTGTAAATATCTTCGGCAGTAAGTTTCAGTCCCATACTTTGCATATCACTTTCGTTCAATTGCTCCAGCAAAACCGGCAGCCACATGCCTTCATCGGCTTTAACATTAAAAATAGAAATAAGAAAAACAAAAAATATAATTAATGATTTTTTCATAAATGTTTTGAATTTATTTGCAATTGCAAAAGTATGATTAATTTTAGATTTATGATTTAGATTTTGGGCTTGAAGTTTGGAACTTTGAATTAATAGCACACGAATGACGCGGATTATATAGATATACACAGATAAAGATTGAATTTGATTTACGATTTTAGATTTGGGATTTCAATAGAACGCTGACGACGCGGATAATACGGATTTACACGGATGATGAATTATTAAATGATTGAATTGATGAATTGGTAAATAATAAAATTGAAGTTTGATGATTTAGGTTATGAGAAATTATTTTAAATTTGAAAAATATGAAAATAAAAATAATTCAAATTGGGGAAATAAAAATTGCCGAGGTTGAATCGGGAAATATTATTATAAAAAATGTTGGCAACGCATTAGATATAATGGGGAATTGCAGTTATCAGGATTCGCATAAAATCATACTTCACGAAAAAAATATCATCCCCGATTTTTTCGATCTGAAAACAAAACTTGCCGGCGAAATACTTCAGAAATTTTCGACATACCGCGTACAGCTTGCCATTGTTGGTGATTATACTAAATACACAAGTAAAAGTCTTAATGATTTTATTTTTGAAAGTAATAAACTCGGACAAATTATTTTTGCCAGCTCAGTTGAAGAAGCAAAAGAAAAATTACTGAAAAAATAATATGAGAAAAACTATCTTCATAGCAATACTTTTGATTTCATTATATAGCTCTGGACAAGCTCAAGACAAAGATTTTCATTTTGGTTTTTGCATTTATCCGAATTATTCAATTGGGATGATTACCAACGATGGCAGTGTTTCCGTTGACATGCAAAATTATTATGAAGATATTGAAATAGGCAAACCTTCAATTTCAGGAAATATTTTTGTTGAATATAATTTTACAAATAAATTTTCTTCATCTATAGGTATAGGATATCAAAACTGTGGCGAGAAAACTAAAAAGCAAGACCTGACTTATAATACATCCGACCCATTATTAGGAACACATGTTCGATTCGTATACAATCATCACAACCTTGAAATTCCGCTTCTTTTCAAATACAACATTACTAATGAAATATATGTAACAGCCGGAACAAGCGCCATATTCAATATATACAACACCAGCACAAGTAAAATGTATTTTGAAAATAAATCAACTGAAAGAAATACGAATGAAGATAATTCCACATCGTTTCGTAAGATTAATTTATCGTTGAATGCAGGTATTGGATTTATCGTTCTTTCAAAAGAAAAATTCTCGTTATTCTCTCAGCCTGCTTTTCAGTTAGGGTTATTAGGCATTTCGAAGAATGCACCATTAAACCGGAAAATGATTTCAACCGGGTTAATTTTAGGTATTAAATTTTAAAACAACCTGATCTTAAAATTTATTTCGCAGCGATCACCGAAATTTCAATATCGGTATTCTTTGGCAGTTTCGCTACCTGTACACATTCGCGGGCGGGTGGATTTTCGCTGAAATACTTTGCATAAGTCTCATTCACCTTTTCAAAGTTACTTAAATCAGATAAGAATATTGATGCTTTCACTACATTTGAAAAATCCATCCCGGCTTCTTTAAGTATAGCGCCAATATTGGTCATCACTTGTTTTGTCTGTTCACAAATATCGCCGGTTAATAATTGTCCGCTTGCCGGGTTTATCGGGATTTGTCCCGAAACAAAAAGCATTCCGTTAACTTCTATTGCCTGACTGTATGGGCCTAATGCTTTTGGAGCATAATTAGTGTTGATTGATTTTTTCATTTTAAGTTAAATTTCTTTTTCGCAAATATAATAAAGATGATAAGATTACAAGTTAACAAGTTGACAAGGTTTTCTATAGTTTGATCGCTGAATTGTTGAATTGCCAACTGCTCCGCCGCCGCGGACTGAGAACTGTGAACTTAATTTTATATTTTTAATTTTAATCAGTTTTCTTTTTTACCACAAAGAGCACAAAGGTTTATGGCAAAGATGCACAAAGAAATATTTTTTCAAACGTTCAATTGTTAAAATGTTCGATTGTTCAATTGCTCGATTGTTTAATGTTTAATTGCTCCGCCACAGCTGACTGTTGACCGAATATTAATTTCACGCAAAGACGCAAAGACACAAAGTTTTTTATAATTTATTTCTTGAGGCTTGGAATTTGAGATTTTGTTATTTGAATTTTTCTAATCGAGCTTCGACAGTTTCTTCAAATCCTTTTCCTGCAAGGCATTCTGATTAGATGCATCAACCTTATGCGTATCGTAATAAACCACATCACCATCTTTCGCACACACAAAAAACTTTGTACATTTGCACCCTGCTGCATCAGCATCCGGGCCAACCTTATGAAGATACACAACGTTGGATGTTTTATTTTCTATTGCTTTTTTTATTTCACCAGTGGTAACAATTTTCACTGTGAAAGGATAAACTTTTTTTATTTTCTCAACAGTATTTAAATCGCTTGGTAAATCTTCATTCACAAGCCATAACTCCATTTCAGCCATATTGTATTTTTTTGTTTTATCAACAAACGAAGGCACTTCCGAATAATGATCACGCATATACTTAATATGATTCTGCATATACTGCAATATTCCGCCAAGTTTATAAATATACAAAGCCTCGTCCTGGTCAGTAATGCACAAAGGCACCGAGCCAAGGTCGGGCATATTGTTGATATTGCTGCTTCCGCCAAGCGTGAAATTTAAAATATCATATTTACACGGAACACCATCTTCATTAAGTTCAGCCTCCGAAACCATTATGAATGAATTTCCCGCATTCGACATTTTCGATTCAAAATCATCAGGGCTGATGAATTCATATGGAGTAATCGTCCAGAATTTTTTCATATAAACTTTCATCGTGGAATCGAATGTTGAGAAAGGGTCATTATTAGTAACAACAAGGGTTTTAGTAGTGAAGAATTTTTTTATTTGTGTTTCGTTTGCAAATTTCAATTGTGCAAAAATATGACTGCTAAAAACAACGAGCAATGCAATTAAAATGTATCGTTTCATAAATTTTATTTTATTTACGAATTTAAAATTTACTTTAAAAGAAACGTAAATTTAGGAAAAATATTTCCATTTTATTTCTAATCTCAAAGTAATTAATCATAATTATAAAAAAATTCTCGCTGATTTACGCAGCATAAAAGCTGATTATCGCTGAGCATTTATTTTATGAGAGAAATAAAAAATTATGAATTTTAGCCTTTTGCAATTTTTATTACATTTGCTGTTTAAGAAATTATGGCAAACAAAGACAACATCATTTTCGGCATTCGTCCTGTTATTGAGGCAATCAAATCAGGAAAAGAAATTGACCGCATTCTGCTCCAAAGCACGCTGGGCAGCCACGAAACCATTCGCGAATTAAAACAGGTAGCAAGGGAAATGGACATACCCATTCAGTATGTTCCGATGGAAAAACTGAATAAAGTAACTTTCAAAAACCACCAGGGAGTTATTGCATATGTTTCCGAAATCACATACCAGCCTTTACAGAACATACTTCCGGGTATTTATGAAAAAGGTGAAGACCCGTTTATATTAATTCTTGACCGTATTACTGATGTAAGAAATTTTGGAGCCATAGCACGTACCGCAGAATGTGCCGGTGTTCATGCAATAGTGATACCGTTAAAAGGTACAGCACAAATCAATATGGACGCAGTAAAAACCTCTGCAGGCGCATTGTACAACATCCCGGTTTGTCGAGAAGAAAATTTAAAAAATGCTATCGACTTTATGAAAGCTTCAGGCATTGAAATTATTGCATGCAGTGAAAAAGGGGATAAAACATACCATTCTCTCGATTATAAAAAACCTGTTGCTATTATTCTTGGCTCGGAAGAAGATGGAATCTCTCCAGAATACTTAAAAAAATCAGACCATTCCGTTCATATCCCGATGACTGGAACTACCGCATCGCTGAATGTTTCGGTAGCTACAGGAATAATTTTATTTGAAGCTTTAAAGCAAAGGACCGCAAAATAAAATGATAACGTATTTAAAGACACATACTGAAAAATCGTTGCTGATATTAATTCTTTTTACAGTAGCTTTTCTTAGGTTCTTTAACGTTACCGCACTTTCGCTTTCAAGCGAAGAACTAAGCCTCATCACTGATATTCAGGAACAATCATTTACGGGATTCTTCAGTTTATCAAACTTAAATGAATCAGGCTCTGCAGGCTTTTATGTGCTGATGTATTTCTGGGTAAAGATCTTCGGCTCATCGGCATTCATGTTTCGACTGCCATTTGTAATAGCTGGGATATTCACAGTTTACATTTCCTATCTTATTGCAAGAAAATGGTTCAATCAACATGCTGCATTATTTGTTGCTGCATCGATGTGTTTTATTGAATACGCCATACAATTCAGTCAAACTGCGTACTCTGAAGGTTTAGGATTATTCTTCACATTACTCGCTGTTTTATTCTGGACAAAAATTTTATTCGATGAAGTTAAAGAAAAACGCAACGATTTATATTTCGCCATTTCGTTTGCTCTTACGGCTTACATAAATTATTATGCACTAATATTTTTATCGCTTGTATATATTTCAGGATTTTTCTTCATCAGTAAAAATTCTTTTAAATCATATTTTAAATCCCTTTTATTCGTCATTATTTTATATATCCCCAATATTCCAATAATCATTTACGAGCTTTCTCATCCTTTAAAATCAATACTTCCGGTACATGAGCAAACATGGATATTCGAGCATATCGAATTTGTTTTCAATAGCTCGTTCATTTTGCTTTATACAGTTCTGGCAATTTTTATCATCAGCAATATTGCAGGTTTTGGCGAAATCAAAGTCGGTAAATTTCATATTTTATCAGTAGTTTGGTTCCTCTGCCCTTTTGCATATTTTTATATTTATTCGTTAATGGCAAAGCCAATGCCCAACAACAGCGTTTTATTATATTCAATGCCTTTTCTTTTATTCTCATTTTTTTCTTTTATATGCACAAAATTCAAAACGTACAATCTTGCTGTAATACCCTTTTTCCTTATTATCGGGATATATACTCTCATAGCCGAAAATAAATATTACAATACTTATCATTTTGGTGAATACAGGGATATTGCAAAAAAAACCCTGGAATGGGACGAACAGTATGGCGAAAAAAATATTACCCGAACCATCAATGTTTACAATCCATCTTACATCAATTATTATTTTGAAAAATTCGACAGGTCTGCGAAATTTTCTTTATATAAAAATGACGGGAAAACCGACATGTATAAACTTCACAGAATTATAGAAACAAGCAAAACTCCATATTTCCTTTATGCATGGTCGAGTGTATTCAACCCACACGAAACCGATTACGAGATACGCACAAAATATCCTTACCTGATAAAGAATATCGATTATAATGAAATGGCGGGCATTGCTCTTTATTCAGTTAATAAAAACACGGAAACTATTCCTGATGAAAAACCATTGTATTATAATTTTAATGGCTTTGAAGAAAAAAATACGTTGGATAAAGACTCATCTATACTTACCACCGAAAAGGTCAAGTATGGGAAATACGCTATTAAACTTGATTCAAAACATGAATATGGCCCCACGTATTCCAACAAACTTTCCAAAATAAGCAATAACTCTTTTAAAAAAGTTTATATCAGCTTGTGGGCATATGCAACAGGCGATTTCAAAGATGCGCAGATTGTTGCCGAGCTTAAATTCAGCGATGAGGAAAACCAACAATTTGATAATTATTTCTGGCTTTCATCGAAGTTTAAATATTTTATTGAACGAGGAAAATGGGGACAAGTATTCTTTTCGTTTAACTTGCCAGAATTGATTTCTGTTAATGATGAAATAAAAATTTATGTTTGGAATCCTGATAAAAATCCTTTGTACATCGATAATATGGAAATAAAATTTTATAAAAAATAAATTTCTTCTTCAATAATTTTCATTTCAATAAATATGAAAAAATTAATCCTGATAATATTACTTGCAACATTTTCAAATTTAATTTTTGCCGGCTCTCCAATAATTTCGGTGAGTTTCTACAAATCATATAGTGAAATTTCGATTGTAAATTCGGCTTTATCAACAGGAAAAATAAATGATACTATAGCTAATTATTTATTAAACGACACTAACTCCATTGATTCAAAAGCTGCTGTTATCAATGCTTTGTCGATGCGCACAAAAAAAAGTAATGCTTCTTTGCTGATGCAATACATCATGAAAAAATATAATTTCAAAAGTGGTTTCGATTTGAAAATACTCACAACCGACGATGTTTTCTGCTTAGGTTATTTAACCATTACCGATAATACCGAACAAACCGAAAAAGCCATTAAGATTTTAAACATCGCTGCTGAAAAAGATCCTAAAAGCTTCACCATCCAGATTATTCTTGCATTGGTTGAAGCCGAATTATATGCGAACACAAAACTTTGCGAAGTATATAAAGTCTGTTCTGAAGTAAACGACAATAAGGAACTTACCAGAGATATGAAACAAAGTGCTATCGAAAATATTTTTACATACATGGATTATTATAAATCAAATTGCCATGATAAAAAATAAAAATGCTTTACGATTATTGATTTTACTACTATTTCCATTGATCATTCTTTCTTCCTGCACAAAAACGAAAATTGAATATTGGGAAAATGGAAATAAAAAATCTGAATTATTATATTTCAACGGAAAACTTGATGGCATAAGTACCTGGTGGTACGAAAGCGGTGAAAAACAAATGGAGTGTACATACAAGAATAATATGCTTGAAGGACAATCAACACGCTGGTACTTCAACGGTAACAAGCAACGCCTCGATTTTTACAAAAACAATATGCTTAATGACACATGCATTACCTGGCATGAAAACGGCACAAAAAAATCAGTAACTATATATATAAATGATACACTGAACGGAACGGTTACGGAATGGCATGATGACGGACATATCAAAGTTAACGGCACATACAAAAACGGCTTATATGAAGGCAAATGGGAGTACTGGGATAAGAACGGAATTAAAGTAGGAGAAGGCGAATATAAAAACGGGACCGGAATTCAAAAAGGATTTTCGCCCGATGGAAAACTGATGCGCGAAATAAATTATATCAATAATAAAAAAAATGGTTTTGAGATTTGGTACAATAAAAATGGCAATATGATCAAAAGAATCACATTTGACAACGACCATATTGCTTACTCGGAAGATTCTCTATCTTTATCAAAAAATATTAATTAGATATTTAAAAGTATACAATTATGTCAATACAAACCGAAGAAAACATTAGGACAAAAACAGTATTAGCTGTAGCAAAACGAATGATGCTGGCTGCCCGCACATCACCAAAGGCCAGGGGCGTTGACAACCTGGAAATAGCTTTGGTTGAAAGTCAAACCATTGATCTTCTTTCAGAAAAGATGAAAGAAATAGGCATTGAAAAAAACATTAATTTCTTTATCCGCGACTCCGAAAACATTTTAAAGGCAACGGCTATAGTGCTAATAGGCACAAAAATAAAATCTATGGGACTGACAAATTGCAGCTATTGCGGTTTTAATAATTGTGAAGAAAAAGAAAAATACCCTGACGTTCCCTGTGCATTAAACTCAAATGACCTGGGAATCGCTATTGGTTCAGCAGTAAGTATTGCAATGGATGGTCGCATTGACAACCGTGTAATGTTTTCGATAGGAAATGCAGCAATTGAACTCGGTCTATTAGGAGAAGATGTCAAAATAGCTTTTGGAATTCCTTTAAGTGCAACATCAAAAAATCCTTTCTTCGACAGGAAATAAATTATATTTTTTGTATAGATTTAATTTTAATCTTGGTATAAAGGTATAAGGGTATAGGGGTATAAGGGAATAAGGTTGTGATTTTTTTCTTTTAACCTATTTTTCTTGTTCTTTAATATAAAATGGAAGTAAAAAAAACAGCATGCAAGTTGCTGCAATATTAGTCTTTCACAATCTTCTTGGTTGAAACACCATTACTGTTTTGCACTTTTACAAAATACATTCCCCTTGCAAAATCAGACATATCAACGCTTATATGATTTTTTTCAGTAGTAATACTTTTTAAAACTTTACCTTCGATATTTAAAATATTTATTTCCGATTTGACAGGAAGTGAAACTTCTATTTTGTTGTTTGCAGCATCAGCATATATTCCACAAACAGAAACCTGTTCTTCATCAATTCCCGTTGTAGAGTTATAACTCTTCATACTTTTTGTTTTCAGAAAAATTCCTGAATCATAAACACCATCGCTTACATCGGCAATAGCCATTTTTAAATGATACGTTTCGGAAGGAACTACAGATATAATAGCCGTCAGCACTTTCGTGAATCCATCATAAACAATAGTTTTACCATTAAAATTATTTACATAATAAAAACAATTCATACATCCGTTTTGAACAGAATCCATTGAATAACCCATATTCACATTATTTATTGCAACAGGCAATAATGTTCCGGGAATTATTGCAATATTCTCTTTTAAGTATGTTCCACCTGAAGGATTTGACCCAGAAATAAAGAAAGCAAAAATATCATTGTAACATGAACTTACAAATTCAGGATATTCTTCCGAAGCAAAAACATATTGAAATTCTAAAACATTTCCCACAGGAATTAAATCAAACTCCAATACAGAAGCATCATAAGTCTGAGCGCCAGTAGACAAAATATCCAAATCATTATCTCCTGCAAAACTATTATCAGTACTGGCAAAATTCGATGCCACACTACCAATTGAGGGATCAACTATTAAACTACCTGTTGTCATAATGATACCATCATTAAGTCCAATATCAGTTGTTACTCCGTTGCTAAATGTACCCAGGGTATTTACATCTCCTGTATACACAACATTTGAAGCCGTAACACCACTCAGGATAAAATTATTTACCAACTGAACAGTGTTTGTATCCTTAGCAATTAACAGTTGTGCATTAACGTTAACTGAATAACACACAATCAATATGAACAAAAAAGAAAAAAGTTTTTTCATAATTTTCTTGATTATTAATAATTATTCTTTTATAAATTTCTTAGTTGAAAGTCCATTGTTGTTCTGAACTTTTATAAAATACATTCCCCTTGCAAAATCAGACATATCAACGCTTATATGATTTTCTTCGGTAGTAATACTTTTTAAAACTTTACCTTCGATATTTAAAATATTTATTTCCGATTTGACAGGAAGTGAAACTTCTATTTTGTTGTTTGCAGCATCAGCATATATTCCACAAACAGAAACCTGTTCTTCATCAATTCCCGTTGTAGAGTTATAACTCTTCATACTTTTTGTTTTCAGGAAAATTCCCGAATCATAAATTCCATCACTTACATCGGCAATAGCCATTTTCAAATGGTATGAACTTCCTGGTACAACAAAAATTTGAGCTGTCAGAACGGTTGTGAATCCATCAAAAACTATGGATTGTCCGTTTAGCGTTTCGTTATCAACATAAATGGATGCATAGTCTAATGAAGTGCAATTATCGGCTGTACCATTCATACCGGTTATACCATTATTAATTGTATTAATAGCAACAGGCAAAGTTGTTCCAGGGACTATCGCAATATTCTTACTTACATAATTTCCACCGGCAGGATCAGTACCGTTAATAAAAAAACCAAACACATCATTATATACGGAACAAACATATTCAGGGTATTCTTCCGAAGCAAAAACATATTGAAATTCTAAAACATTTCCTACTGGCACAAGGTCAAACTCTAATATTGAAGCATCGTATGTTACAGCTCCCGAAACCAGTGCTTCCAGTTCCGGACAACTTGCACCATTATTATCAGTACTGGCATAATTGGATACAGGGCTGCCAATTATTGAATCAGGAATTAAAGTTCCTGTTGTCATAATGATACCATCGTTAAGTCCAATATTAGTTGTGCCTCCGTTGCTAAATGTACCCAGGGTATTTACATCTCCTGTATACACAACATTTGAAGTAGTAACACCAGCAAGAATAAAATTATTTACAAGTTGAACAGTGTTTGTATCCTTAGCAATTACGAGTTGTGCATTAACCTGTATATCGGAAAATGCAATTATCAGAATCAAAAATGCTGAAATCTTTTTCATAATATTTCTTTTAGTTATTTAGAAGACAATAAAATTATTATAATGATGCTTTGTTTAAAATTTATTTTTACTATTGTTAATTCGATATAAATATATGAATAATATATTTATAAATGGAATTTATTTTTTTAAAATTTTACTTCTAATAATAGTGTTACTATTATACATTCTTAAAAAATAATTTCCATTTGACAAACCGCTTATATCAATATTCCATAATTTATTTGCTATATCCGGCATTTTTTCTGTATGCACAACTTTTCCTGTAACATCAGATATTTCAAAAGTAAAATCTGTTCCTATTAATTCATTCATATCAATTGTAAATTTCCCATCTGTAGGGTTGGGATAAATAGAAATATTATTTTCGTTTTCAGGTTCATTAATTGAAGTAACGCATACAACGGTACCGCTGCATGAGCACATTCAGCCATATAAATCAACAATATCTACCAGGTATGTTCCGGCTACAAGATCGGTAATTATTGAGTCGGTTTTCCAAATGTTACTCCAACTATATGAATATGGAGGAGGTTAACTATTATTCGTATTTAATAAAAACAATCGCTTACTAATGCAATACCCAAATATAAACACATATAAAAATTCATGCATGAATTTAGAGGCTGTTTAAATTTCAATTAAAAAAATATTTAAGAGGATTAACCGCCTCC
>DAOQAK010000049.1 GCA_035353855.1 Bacteroidales bacterium
TTAACCATTGGGTTGTTAATTATTTTTTCTATTTTTGTTCAGCATTAGTATAATAGAATTTATGATACATCAAACTTTTTTAATTAAAATCAGTATAATCATATATAATATATAAATGACACCTAATAATTAAATTTTTTATAAGTAATATTACGTATTTACATTTTGTGGTTTTTACTAATTTTTTTCGCGATTTTTAACTATTAAATTTGATACCGGATTTATATTTGACATATATAAGCAACATAATCAGTTTAGAAAAAAATTATCGATGTTAATAAAATGTTAATTATTGTTGAATGAATATAATACTTACTTTATAATTTGTTATATTTGCGTAAACGACAACCATTATGAAAAAATTCTTTACTTTAACCATTATAATTTTCTCTCTATTTAATCTTACTATTAAAGGTCAAGAGGCAGATACATCCAATACAAAATACAAGGATATGGGTGTTGCTGTTTCACCGGCTTCCATGCATTTAAGTATTAAACCAGGAACAACTGTAACCAAAGAAATAACTATAAACAATGATTCTAAAACAGTTAAAAAATTCAATATCGGTTTTACAGATTTTATTGCTGACGAGAATGCAAAACCTGTTACGGCTTCAAAAGATTCAAAATACGCAATGTCAAAATATATAAATATTGTTCCTTCTTATGTAGAGCTTCAGCCTTACGAAAAAACAAAAATAAAATTAATTATTACAATCCCGGATACTGCAGATTTTTCAGCCTGGACAATCGTAACAATTGACCAAACAGCCGACAGGCCAAAACTTGATCCTGTTAAAAACGATAAAAGCATATCGATGGGTATTGTTCCCAGTATTGGATTCGGTGTATATGTTTACCAAAATCCTCCCAATGTTAAAACTAACAATGTTGAAATTTTAAACTTTTACATTGATAAGGATAAAACAGACCCAACTAAAAAGAATTTCATAATGAAAATCAAAAATACTGGCGATGGTATTGGATATAGTACTACATATGTTGAGCTTGTTAATTTAAGTGACGGAACAAAAACACGTTTACCATCTCGTAATTTTACAGTATTGCCACAATTTTCAAGGTACATTACATTCAAATTTCCAACCGATTTAAAAGCTGGAAAATATTCTGCTTTAGGAGTTATTGATTTTGGAAGTGAAGATATTATAAATGGACAAGAATTAGAATTTACATATCCATAAAAATAAATTATAAATAAAAATAAAGTTCAATTAAAACACACTAAATGAGAGAAAAATGAGAAAAGTAAATACTTGTTAAGATTTATGCAGGCGTAAGTTCTAACAAAGTTTACTCATTACTTTAAATGAGTTTAGAAATTAAAAAAAGAATTAAATATTAACTAAAACAAACTATTATGAAAAAAATTCTCCTACTTACATTGTTCCTTGGAATGATCGTAGTAAGATCATTCGGACAGTTAGTTGACGAACAAAATGTAACCATTACCTTGGATTTGCAACCTGTTCTCCAACTTAACATGACAACTCCAGATCAAATCGATTTCGTATTTGATCAAATACCCGAATACTATGGCGGTGAAATTAAATATGCAGGTACTATTCTTCAGGTAAGCTCAACTGTTACCTGGGATCTTTGGGCAGTTGGCACATCACAAACAGCTCAGGCAGCAGGTGGATTATATTGGGATTTACAAATGCCGTATAACCAAGGTGCTGGTGGTATTAATGCGCTAACTACTATTCCTTTATCAGCATTAGAGTTACATCAATATCCTGTAAATGCTTATATTAATACTGCAACTGATGACTATAGCGCTCAGTTTGTAGCAAATACAACTCCTCAAACTGACCAAGTTGCTACTAACAGTATTTTTGAATCAGCTACTCCATACACTGCTCCAGTACTTGGCAACAAATATATCATGGGTGATGCTGGTATAGCAGCAGCAGGTGTTGGTGGCGTTCCTGGCGGAAGTTATTTAGCTAACGGTTCTAACTCAGATTACTATATCACTATTGACTATAGAATTTTACCTGGATTACCAACAGTTTTCCCAATGGCTACTGATATTACTGGTACAACAAACGAATCAATGGATGTTGCTCCAGCTGTAAATGCTGATGCATATGCTGCTCCCGGTGTTTATACCATGGATGTTAAATATATTTTGGCAGAAGATCAATAAAAACTATATGAAATTTTAAAAAGAGGTTATCCAATAAAAAGATAACCTCTTTTTATTAAAATAAACTTAAATTTAAAAGAACTATATATTATAAATACACGTATAATTATAATTAATAAGAACCCATGACAATCTTTTAATTTGGTGAAATTTTTACTCAAATATCTATTCTTTCTTTTTCTTTTGTTTAACACATTAGATATTCTCGCACAAGTAAAAATTTCAAAAAATTCAAATACTTCAATAAAATCAACTATCACAACCAGTTTTACCAATGATGACCTTTTATTCAAGAAAGGTGAAATTATTTCGAATGTATTAAAAGTAAAAAATAATACCAGCACTCCCGTTAAGTTTTACGTCGACCTTTCTGTTCCTGATGATTGGAAAACTTTTAATAAAAACACAAAGTTATATTCCTTAGCTTCAAATGATTCTATCTTCATTCCTTTACGCATCATTCCAATGGAATTATCAAAAGGCAGTACAAAATTCATGATTAGTGCCCTGATATCAAGTTATGAAGGAGAACAACTCGGATATTCTTTCTTCTTAGCTCACACATTTAAAGACATAAAATGGACCATGGATGTAATTCCTGATGTTCATCTGTATTTTAAAAATAATTCCAACTTAATAAATTTTTCAATATATCTTGAAAACACCGGAAACGACAAACAGGATATTCAATTATCATTATTAAATAAATCAAAATATTATTTGATTACTGATACAGCCGGAAAAGCACTTACAAAATTAAGCAGCACTTTATCGCTTGAAGCAGGAAGTGACACTACGATGAATTATATAGTAAAGAATTTCGCACAAGATAGAAATCTTAAAATGATTGATTTTGAAACTTACAATCCTTTTCTATCCGAAGAAGTTAGAAAATACACTATGTATGTAAATTCATGCGTACCCGGGAAAACAGAAAATTCAAGATTTAGAGTATATAGAAAGTTAGACTTTTATAAACTTCCCAACTACGAGAAGGTAAATCCATATAGCAGCAATGTTATTCCTATCATTATGGATATGAATGTATATAACTTGGTTTCAGGGAATCCAGTTACCAACCTAATGTTACGGGGAACTACACAATTAAATGATAATGCAAGCTTAAGTTATTCCACACAAACCACATTCTCACCTGACTATGTGAAATTCTCAGATTTTAATAACACTCCTTTCTATCTTGGATACTTTCATAAAAATTATAATATCGAAATTGGCGATATAGGCTTTCTGGGAGCAAAAGGAATCAGATCGATGTTAAACCTGAAACATCATCAAAAAATTGAATTACATTATTCTGCTTCTCCAGTATTTTCTACTTCACCAGATAGAGCAAATGCAGGATTGCGTTATAATTGGCAGATTAAAAAAATTGGAACGGTTAATTTTTTATATGATTACATAACTTACAACCAGCAAAATAATTTTAAATCAAATTCAAATAATGCTCAAATTAATTTTAGTTTTCACTTATTAAAAAAACATTCATTTACATTAAGCGCTGGTGAAAGCAGAAACTATTTTTTGTCAAATAATGCTTCAACCATTAATTATGGATATCTATGGGGCGTGGGTTACGGAAGTCACTTCTTTAAAAAACATCTATATACAAATGCTAATGTGCAATACACATCCAACAATTATCAAAACTACTCATTTACCTACTTACATAATAATGAAAAAATTAAAGCATATTTGAATAACCGTGTAATGCTAAGCAAAAACACAGCAATTGACTTATCAAATAATTATTTCAAATATGCGACTAACACTATAATAAACGGAAGCAATAATTATTATAATTCAAATTTTCTGAATCAACTTTCTATATCAAATAAAAATAATTCAGGATTCAATTTTTCATATTTCGGATTTTATAATATTCTTCAGGCCGATACTTTTAAAAGTAATTCACGAGGTATTGGATTTAATACAAGCAAATATGATATTGAAAATAATAAACGAAATTCTATCAATTTAAGGACCGGGTATATTAAAGCACTTGATTATGTTGATACAAAGAACTATTTCTTTATACAATTTTCAGCCCTTTCACAATATCGTACATTAAATTTTCAATTAATGTATAATTACGGGAATCCGTATGTAACAAGATATTTTGTGTCTGGTTACCAAAATCAACATTATCAACAATATTTAAAATTAAGTTCAAGATACCAATACATTTTTAAAAATCCACGTTTTGTTGCTTTGCCTTTCTTTAGTTATGCATATTCAAACCTTACAGGTTCAAAAGTTAATCTAAATCCTGAATTAGATTATTTCACACGTACCGGATGGCGATTTAAAATAATTGGAAATTATTATTTTGCTGTTTCTAAAAAACATAATTACTTCTATAACTATAATTATGTTAGTGAAGAAAATCCTACCAATAATGTTTATTCTAACTTTAATCTATCTGTTGGCATTCATAAAAACTTCGGTATTCCATTACCATCAAGAAACCCATTATATAATACTACAAAGTTCATTGTTTTTATTGATGTAAATGGTAATAACAAAATGGATAAAGAAGAATCGCCACTTGAAAATGTGGTTATTGCTGTTGACGGAAAACAAGTAATCACAAACAGCAAGGGAGAGGCAATTCTTGAAAACATGAAAGTAGGCACTTATGTGTTTAAAGTATTATCACTTGAGGATCTAAATGGATGGTTCCCTAAAAAAGAAGATTCTTTAATGATGGTCAAAAAATATAACATAATGTACATTCCGTTTTCTCGAGGTGTTAAAATTTTTGGAAATGTAAGCGTAGAACGTGACCCAAATTCGCCAGCAGCTAAATCTCCACTCGACTTATCCCGCATTAAAATCAGTGCATCCGATGGAAAAGTATACAACACTCTTACTGACGAAAAAGGATTCTACGAATTATTTTTACCTTTTGGAAGCTATGTATTAACAATGGATGAAAATATTTTAGGCGAAAAGTTTAAGTTGCTTCAAAATAATTATCAGCTTCAAATTAATGATTCTCTTAATAATTTATTTATCCCATTCCATATTATTGAAAAGAAAAGAAAACTTATAATAAAACATACTACCGAATTGAATTATAATCCAAATGATACAATAACTACTAAACCATATAATAATATAAACATTACAACAAATACAAATACTACTAACAATAACACAAATACTAATGCCAATACTAATGTAAATAATACCAATAATACAACAACTGTAAATGATACAAAGCAAAATCAGAAAGAACTTCTTGATTATTTAGAAAACCTGAAGAAAATTAAAGCAATTGCTACAACCATATCTGATAAATGCAAACAAATTGCTCAAGCAAAAGAAGTGGAAGCAGCAAATATTGCTAAAAAAGCAGAGGCCATTACTAACCAAAAAACTAAACAGAAAGAACTTGCAAAAGTTAAAACTCTTCGTTCTGATATTATTCTGTTGAATAAAAAATCGGAAAGCGCTAAAACTATTGCAACCGATATTCAAAAAGAATTAGACAAACAAAATATTAAAGTTAACAACAATTATATTAAAGAAAATACAAATAAATTAATCTACCTTTTATTAAATGAAAACAATACAAATAACAAGTTTAATTTAGAAGATATAAAATCTGTATTAGATGAAAATAAAGATGTTATTCTGCCAGATGATACAACAGTAAAAAAAAAAGCAATAAAGAATAATATTAAAAACACGAACAACAATAAAATAAACGAACAACAAAATAACAACATAATAAACAAAGTAAAAGTTAACAGTTCTGATAGTATTAATAACTTAATTTTTAATAATTATATTGATAAAGAAAAACTTGATAATTCAAATATTGAAAAGACAAAAGCATTTATTAAAAATTCAGTAAAGCCATCAGAAACAAAAGGATTGTTTTTCACAGTTCAAATAGGGGCTTACAAAAAACTAGATATTGCAAAATTTGACAAAGTGAATAATGTGCTGTTAGAAGTAATTGAAAATAAAATAAGAGTATGTTCCGGAAAATTTGATAACTTTTTAGAAGTAGATGCACTCAAGAATTCATTAAATAGTTTAGGATTTACTGATGCCTATGTTGTAGCATATTATAATGGTAAAAAAATTACAATGAAAGAAGCAAAAAGCATCTATTATAATAGATTTAGTAAATGAGAAATTCGTTAATAATATTATTGTTTTTTACATTGATTTTTAAAACACTTTTTTCTCAGAGCGTTTCTGTTTCTGTTACTAAGTTATATTATAATGTTGGTCGCGGCGAAAACAATATTCAGACAGTTACATTAAAAAATAATTCTACAAACAAGCAATCTTTTCAAATAACTTTTTGCGGATTTGAATCTCCTGGAAATAAAGGAAAAACAGTATTGATAACAGCTGATACAAACAAAAATTCATGTGCTAAATGGTTAAACGTAACTCCATCATCTTTTATTTTAAACGCAGGTGAATCTAAAGATATTAGTGTTGAACTCAAATTGCCTGATATACCTGAAGCAGAAAAGACAAAATGGGCGGCAATGCAAATAATCGCTCGCAATGATAATGATAAAGAACAAAATACAGGCTTGGATGTAACAGAAAATATGAAAATAATAGTTCATATTTTTCAGACACCACCCAACTTAAAAATGAATAAACTTGAGATAACAAATTTTGAAAATAATGATAGTAATAAAACAATAATTCTAGAAGTAAAAAATACAGGTGAAACAATTTTGATTTGTAATTCATCCGTAGAGTTTAATAATATAATCACAAATAAAAAACAAAACGTTAAATCGAAACCGTTTACATTATTGCCAAACACTTACAGGGAAATTGATTTTGATTTGCCCGATAATATTGAAAAAGGAAAATATTTAGTTACCGGTTATGTAGAATACAACAATAATGATAATGTTTTATCTGCAAAACAAGAAATTGAAATAAAAGAATAACGATATTTATGAAAAAAATAATTACTTTTTTATATTAAAAAACATGAAAAGAAAATATCTTTTGTTGTGCTTATATATTGTTTTATTTATTTTACTTAATAATAAGCTATCTTATTCCCAGGTAGGGATAGGAGCAACACAGTTCACTCCTGATGCCAGTTCCATGCTTGAAATAAAAGCAGCTAATAAAGGTCTTTTAATACCAAGAGTGTCGCTGACCTCAATAAATGATGTAACAACCATACCAAGCCCAGCAACTTCTTTAATCGTTTATAATACCAATGCGTCAATGACAGGAGGTTCTGTTGGTTTTTATTATTATAATGGAACAATATGGGTTATGTTGGGAAGCGGTTCATTAACAAATTCTCATATCTTCGTTGGAAACGCCAGTAACGCAGCTACTGATGTTGCTATGACTGGCGATGTTACCATAGATAATACCGGTGCTACAACTGTAAGCAAAATTAATAATACTTCGTTAGCCGGGTTAGCTACTGGTTTACTCAAAAATACCACTGGTACAGGTATCCCTTCAATTGCTATTGCTGGTACTGATTTTATGGAGCCTTCTAGCTCTTTTAATCTAGGTACTACATCCATTCCATTGAACAGAGTATCTGCACCTCAATCATTAACAGGAATAACAAGTATTGATGGCAGTGCTGCAAAATGGTCTACTGCCCGTTCCCTCGCTGGCAACAGTGTTGATGGGTCATCTGATGTTGCTTTTGTTAATAATTTTATAGTTCAGGGAACTTCTGATGCAGGACTAAGCGGGGCTCAGTTTCTTGGTTCCCTATCGAATGGATTATTAAAAAATACAACAACAACAGGTGTTTTAAGTATTGCGACTGAAGGTATAGATTATGAATACCCTCTAACTTTTTCAAATGGATTAACCCGTTCAACTAATGCAATCACGTGGGGAGGCACTCTTACAGGAGCTACCAGTATTGACAATTCAACATATGCTTTAACTCTTGGTGGTTCTTCAGCAACTGGAACCATTACTTTGGGTTCAAGTATCGGAACCGGACAAACAGTTAATATAGGATCTGGAAATACTACTGGCACCGATATCATCAATATTGGTACAGGAACAGCGACTACCGCTAAAAATGTAAATATTCAAACTACTGCTCCGGGAACTACTACTATTGGTAACACAAATGGAACCACAGCCTTAAATTTAAAAGCAGGCACAGGAAACCTCACTGTTACAACGCCAACAAGTGTTTTTCAAACCAATACGGCTACTGATGATCAAATTCAACTTACTCCTTCTACAGGAGGAGCAGCAAAATATGCAGGAACTGTTACTTCCAATGACCTCACGGCTGCTAGAACCTGGACGTTTCCTGATGCAGCTGGTACAATACCCCTTATATTAAACAAAAATGTTAATCAAGTTACTGTTAACAGTTCTAATGCAGAAACTGCTGTATACACTTACACCGTTCCTGCTGGTATATTAGGAACAACTGGTGGGGTACGTATTACTCTTTATGGTACATATTTAAATAGTAGTGGAGCAGCTTCATCTCTTACTGTAAGAGTTCGTTATGGAGGAATTGCAGGAACTATAGTAGCACAGACAGGTGCCTTTAGTAACGCAAATAGTGCTGCAATTAAAAGTGCTTGTATTGAAGCAGTAATAAATAATCTTACTGTAAATTCTCAAACTTCCATATTAAATACTTTTATTAGCACAACTACTAGCCCCCCAGCAGGAACTAATACATTTACAATAACATCTAGGACAACAGCAGCTGCAGCAACTGGTGCAAGTTTCGATCTGGTTGTTACTGTTCAACATAGTGTTAATAATGCAAATACAACTTTTACAAAAGAGATAGCCATACTAGAATTATTACCTTAAAAAGTTAAATAGTTCTTTTATTATACTTCTTAATTTAAATAGAAATTATTATAAAAAATAAACGAACCTTCAAGAAAAAATATAAATTTTTTAAGATTTACAAATAATTGTTATTTTATATTAACATTAAATTTTTATTAAATAATAAAGATTATACCTTATAAAGTAACTTTTATTAGTATCTTTGAACCAGATGAATAGAAGAAATAATATACATATATACATACTATTCATAATTACTATTATCCTTGTATTTGGTAGTAATAGTTCCTATTCCCAAGTTGGAATAGGAACTACTCAATTTACACCTAATTCAAGTGCCATGCTTGAAATTCAATCCAACAATAAAGGTATTTTAATTCCCCGTATTGATTTTAATCTAGCACCTGCAACACCTGCAAATGGCTGTTTAATTTATGTAACTGCTAACGGGCCATCAGGAAATAATGCATTTTATTATTTCAATGGAACTACATGGGTAAAGTTACTTGATGTTACTTCTCCTGGTGCAACTGGTATTACCGGTGCTAACGGCGTAACTGGGGAAACAGGCGCTGTGGGGTTAACTGGGGCTAATGGAATAACAGGTCAGACTGGAGCTAACGGTATTACTGGTGCCAATGGCGTTACCGGTGAAACTGGTGCTGTTGGTTTAACCGGGGCTAATGGTATTACAGGTCAGACTGGGGCTAACGGTGTAACCGGAGCTAATGGCGTTACCGGTGAAACTGGCGCTATTGGATTAACAGGAGCTAATGGAATTACAGGTCAGACTGGCGCTAACGGTATTACTGGTGCTAATGGCGTTACCGGTGAAACTGGTGCTATTGGGTTAACCGGGGCTAATGGTATCACAGGCCAGACTGGGGCTAACGGTATTACAGGAGCCAATGGCGTTACTGGGGAAACTGGCGCTGTTGGGCTTACTGGTGCTAATGGTATTACCGGTGCTAATGGAATAACAGGTCAGACTGGGGCTAACGGTGTAACTGGAGAGACAGGCGCTGTGGGGTTAACTGGTGCTAATGGTATCACAGGACAGACTGGCGCTAACGGTGTAACCGGTGCTAATGGCGTGACTGGCGAAACAGGCGCTGTTGGATTAACTGGTGCTAATGGAATTACAGGACAGACTGGCGCTAACGGTATTACGGGTGCTAACGGCGTAACTGGAGAGACAGGCGCTGTTGGGTTAACTGGTGCTAATGGAATAACAGGTCAGACTGGGGCTAACGGTATTACCGGTGCTAATGGCGTGACTGGGGAAACAGGAGCCGTTGGATTAACTGGTGCTAATGGAATAACAGGTCAGACTGGTGCTAACGGTATAACAGGTGCTAATGGCGTGACTGGGGAAACTGGTGCTGTTGGGCTTACTGGTGCTAATGGAATAACAGGTCAGACCGGGGCTAACGGTATAACAGGAGCCAATGGCGTGACTGGGGAAACTGGCGCTGTTGGATTAACTGGTGCTAATGGAATTACAGGACAGACTGGCGCTAACGGTATAACAGGAGCCAATGGCGTGACTGGGGAAACAGGCGCTATTGGATTAACAGGTGCTAATGGAATTACAGGTGCTAACGGCGTGACTGGTGAAACTGGCGCTGTTGGGTTAACTGGCGCTAATGGAATAACAGGTCAGACCGGCGCTAACGGTATTACGGGTGCTAACGGCGTAACTGGAGAGACAGGCGCTGTTGGGTTAACTGGTGCTAATGGAATAACAGGTCAGACTGGGGCTAACGGTATTACCGGTGCTAATGGCGTGACTGGGGAAACAGGAGCCGTTGGATTAACTGGTGCTAATGGAATAACAGGTCAGACTGGGGCTAATGGTATTACAGGAGCCAATGGCGTTACTGGAGAAACAGGTGCTTTTGGATTAACTGGGGCTAATGGAATAACAGGTCAAACTGGTGCTAACGGTATTACTGGGGCTAATGGCGTGACTGGGGAAACAGGTGCTGTGGGGTTAACCGGAGCTAATGGTATTACTGGTCAGACTGGAGCTAATGGTATAACCGGTGCTAACGGCGTTACTGGTGAAACTGGCGCTGTGGGGTTAACTGGTGCTAATGGAATTACAGGAGCCAATGGCGTGACTGGGGAAACTGGTGCTGTTGGTTTAACCGGGGCTAATGGAATAACTGGTCAAACTGGGGCTAACGGTATTACCGGTGCTAACGGCGTTACTGGTGAAACAGGCGCTGCAGGAGTTATTATTATTTACGAATATAAATAATTGTAATTATTATATTTCATGAAATTTTTCATAAACACATTATTCTCAATTTTTATTTCTATAAACTTGAATGCCCAGTTTTTAGGAAATGAAGGTTTCATGGGTGTTGCACCGGGAACTGTTATTTCATATGGTGGCGATTGGGAAAATAACGGCTTGCCAAATGTTGGTAAAGGAAAATTTGTGTTCTGTGGAGCCGGAGCTCAAACCTTAACAGGAACTACAACCTGGGAATATTTAGAAATTGATAATCCATTAGGCGTTACTATAAATTCAGGTGATCAGTATATTCATGCAATATTATATCCAACTAATGGAACATTTACTACAAACGGACTTCTAACTTTACTATCAGCTTCAGGACAAACTGCACTCATTGCAGGCACAGGTACAGGAGATATTTCGGGCGATGTAAATATACAGCGTTACCTGGCTCCCGACAGTGCTTTAGGATATAAACACTTTGCAACTCCATTTGTAGGAACCGCTGCCGGTGCCGAAATTACACAATTCAGTTCTTACATGGATTTAATTACAGGAACTACAAGCGATGATCCTTTCCCTACTTTCTGGCAATATGACGAAACCAACACTAATGTATTATTCGATAGCGGATGGATCGCTCCTACTACAGCCATTATGCAACCAATGGTAGGATATACTGCTAACTTTGGCTCGGACCCTGCAAATACGCAAACTGTATCATTAACCGGAAGTGTAAATAATGGTGCAATAAGTATTCCTGTATACTATAGTAATTCAGGTAATGCGAATTCTGACGGATGGAATTTTGTTGGAAATCCTTACCCCTCGCCAATCGACTGGGATGCCCCGGGATGGACAAAAACAAATGTTGTAAATGGTTTTTCGATATATAATGCTACCGGACAATATACCGGATATTATGGTTGTTATTCGGGAATAACAGGACTTGGAACACATAATACAACCAACCTGATTCCTTCGATGCGTGCCTTCTATGTAAAAACCACAGCCAACGGAACATTAGGTGTTACGAATAGTGTAAGAACATTAGACCTGAATCCAAATCCTTATTTCGCAAAGAAAACCCCTAAATCAAATTACAAATTTTTACATCTTGATGTTGCTGAGAATGCGGCTAACAGTACTCCCGACGATTTATTTATTTATTTCGATTCGGATAATCAAACGCCCGGTATTACCAAGCTTTGGAATACCGACCTTCATATCCCGAATATTTTTTCTATAAACAATTCTAATGATTATCTGGCAATAAACCGCATGAACGATGTTAACGATTCGGATGTGGTAGTGCCTATTGGCCTGTATGTAAGGAATAACAATACTTACAAAATAACAGCTTCTGATATCAGTAACTTTTCTGCTGAAACAAAAATTTATCTTCTTGATAAAAGCATGGGTGTAACACAAGATTTAACATTAAACCCTGATTATTATTTCAACTTCAATGTTAATGATGCACCCACCGGAAGATTTTATATTGTATTCTCAATAAAAACTGATATTAATGAACCTTCAAATTATAATCAGGATTTATTCTCAGCTTACACAAACGGCAACGAGTTATTTGTAAATTATTATGGCGAAAATCAAGGTCTGATTTGCATTTACAATACTTTGGGACAACAATTGCACAACGGCAAAGTAAATAAAGGCATAAACAGTTTTAATTTTAAATTAAGTCATGGGTATTATTTTATTAAAGTAATATCTGATGATAAAAGTTCAACAAAAAAAATATATTTCAATAATTATTAATGAACCCTTGGAAATTACATAGTAAGTTCATCCGATTACTTTGCATAGCGATACTCTTCTTTGCAAGTAATAAATCATTCTCCCAAGGTAGTGGCGGCCCAACGCCAACATCAGAATCGCTTACATTCGAACTTAAAACAAATCCAACTGTTGATTTTGTATTTAATACATACTCATCATTCTTAAGTGGTATTACAAAATTTAATGTTTTAACTTTAAATGTGCTTGCAACAGGTGTGCAGTGGGATATGTATGTAAGCGCACAATCAACCAGTACAGGATACTGGGATAATGTTGTTTTTTATACTTCCAACGGTGAAGACAGTATTCCAACTACCTTGCTTCAGGTAAAAGTCAGCGATGCAAATAACACTCCCAATGCTTTAACATTTTTCCCTGTTCCCGACAATACTGCACCTGCATATATTATAGGAACATCAAATATTGATGCAGCTGTAAACTGTGCTTTGGGAAATCATACAAATGTCGAAGGTTCGTATATAACAACTCCTTCGTGTTATAAATTTAATGTTGATTTCAGAATAGTTCCGGGAATAAATAACTACAGATCGGGATTATATTCTTTAAATGTTGAATTTACTTTAATTGAGGATTTATAATCTTTTCCAGAATTACCTCTGCTAATATCAAATCTTTCTGAGTAGTTATCTTAATATTGTCACTGCTGCCCTCTGTCAGGAAGATCTTATGTCCCAATTTCTCAACTACTGTAGCATCATCGGTAAATTGCACATCAAAATCTTGTTCATATGCCTGCTTTAAAATTTTTCCTGAGAAACACTGAGGTGTTTGAATTGCAAATACTTTTTCTCTGTTAATAGGTTTTGAAGAATGTTCCTCTACATATCGTAATGAATCGTTGATCCTGGTGCAGGGAACAGCATTACCATTTTTTTCGGCACATTTAAAAGCTTTTTCAATAATTTCTTTTGAAACGAAAGGTCTTACTCCATCGTGAACAGCAATCAAACATTCCTCTTCTTTTATTTGTGCTAACCCGTTTTTTACCGAATGAAAGCGGTTTCCTCCGCCTGAAACCAAAGTATGCTTTATATTAAAATTATATAATTCGCACAGGTTTTTCCAATAGCTTTTTTGCTCTTCAGGCAAAACAAGAATAATATTTATTAATATATCGTAATTTTTGAAAGCTTCTAAAGTCCTCATCAGAATTGGCTTTCCGCTTATGCAAATAAATTGTTTGGGAATTTCTGATTTCATCCTTATTCCTAAACCACCAGCAGCTATGATAACATATTTTTTCAAATAAAGAATATTATAAAAAAACCTGTCGTTGCTGACAGGTTGTGAATCTTTATAAAATCAACATCGCATCACCATAGGTGAAGAATTTATACTTTTCGGCTACAGCTTCTTTATATGCTTTTTGTAAAAAATCGAATCCTGCAAATGCTGAAACATGCATCATTAAAGTAGATTGTGGCAGATGCAAATTTGTAATCATTGAATTAGCAACACTAAAATCGTAAGGAGGGAAAATGAATTTATTAGTCCATCCATTATATGATTTCAGGAAACCACCAATGCTGGTAGATGATTCAATTGACCTGGAAACAGTTGTTCCTACAGCACAAACACGTTTTTTGCTTTCTTTTGCTTTATTCACAATGCCTGTAGTTTTTTCGTCAATAATAACCTGCTCTGAATCCATTTTATGCTTTGAGAGGTCTTCAACATCCACGCTTCTGAAAGTACCAAGACCAACATGTAAAGTTATATCAGCAAAATTAACACCTTGCAATTCTAAACGTTTAACCAGTTCGCGGCTGAAATGCATTCCTGCAAAAGGAGCAGCAACAGCACCTTCATGCTTTGCAAAAATGGTTTGATATCTTTCTTTATCTTCGGGTTCTACCGGACGTTTAATTAATTTAGGAAGAGGCGTTTCGCCTAATGTTTCTATTGTTTTTTTAAATTCATGATAAGGTCCATCGAATAAAAAACGTAGTGTTCTTCCTCTTGATGTAGTATTATCGATAACTTCAGCAACAAGAGTATCATCGTCGCTAAAATATAATTTATTTCCGATTCTTATTTTTCTTGCGGGATCAACCAAAACATCCCAAAGACGTGCTTCATGATTAAGTTCCCTGAGAAGGAATACTTCAATTTTAGCTCCTGTTTTTTCTTTAGTACCATACAAACGTGCTGGAAATACTTTAGTGTTATTGATAATCATTACATCACCATCACCAAAATATTTTAACAAATCACTGAATAATTTGTGTTCTATTTTTTGTGTTTTCCTGTCTAAAACCATCAATCTGCATTCGTCACGGTTTTTTGAAGGATAGCTTGCAATCAGTTCTGGAGGTAAGTGGTATCTGAATTCGGATAATTTCATATTGAGGGTCAGCTAGTTAGAAAAAATTAATATTTATTTACAGAAATGCAAATATAATACATGAAAAAGGCGAAGTCCACTTTTTTTGAATAAATATTTCTTAATAAAATATAAATAAGGAAAACACTTAAGTGAATAGCGAAAATATATCGATAATAATAAAATGTTATTGTTTGATCATTTCTTCAAACTGCTCTATTTTCAAGGCATCCGCAACATTATATTCTCCAATACGAGTTCGTCGTAATGACGACAAGTATGCACCGCATCCAATCTTTTCGCCTATGTCTCTGGCTAAAGCGCGAATATACGTTCCTTTGGAACAAACAATTCGAAATGCTACTTCGGGTAAATTTATTGAAACAATTTCAAGTTCAGGAATGCTAATTTGTACTGATTTCATTTCAACATCTTTTCCTTTACGTGCAAATTCATAAGCTCTTTCACCATCAATTTTTTTTGCTGAATAAACCGGAGGCATTTGTTCATAGCCTCCCTTGAAAAAATTAAATGCCTCTGCAATCTGCGCTTCTGTAATATTTGAAATATCTCTGAGATTTTCAACTTTAGTTTCTAAATCATAAGATGGTGTTGTGGCTCCCAGAAAAAAAGTTCCGGTATATTCTTTTTCAAAAGCCTGGAATTCTTCAATTCTTTTGGTAAACTTTCCGCTGCATAATATCAGCAAACCCGTTGCCAGCGGATCAAGCGTACCGGCATGACCAATTTTAAGTTTTTTTATCCCTAGTTTATATTTAATCAGCGTCCTGATTTTATTGACCACATCAAACGAAGTCCATTTGAATGGCTTGTCAATAGGAATAATGCTGCCTTCAACAAAATTAAAATTCATCATCAGGAAATTTGCAAAGGAATATTAAATGCAAGAAGAATTAAGATGAGTAAACCAACAATAATCCTATAATAACCAAATGCTTTAAAACCATACTTGGTTAGAAAAGTTATAAAACCTTTAATAGCAACCATAGCAACAATAAATGCCACAACATTTCCAACAATTAAAACTTTAATATTCGAAGCATCAAATACTTCATAAGTTTTTAACAGCTTATATGCCGATGCTGCAAACATGGTTGGCACCGCAAGGAAAAAAGAAAATTCGGCAGCATGTTTACGACTAAGTTTTTGCGACATCCCTCCTACTATTGTTGCTGCTGAGCGCGACACGCCGGGTATCATGGCAATGCACTGGAAAAAGCCTATTTTCAAGGCTTGCAGATAACTTATATCCTTTTGTTTTTCGTCAGAATTTTTAAACCAGTTGTCAACGAACAATAAAATCACTCCACCTGCAACAAGCGAAATCGCTACTACTACAACGTTTTCGAGCAATGCATCAATATAATCGCCTAAAAGAAAACCGATAACTGCAGCGGGAATAAAGGCAACCAGGAGTTTGTAATAAAAATTCAGCGACTGAAAAAATTTTTTCCAGTATAAAATTATCACCGACAATATAGCTCCAAACTGTATGTTCACGGTAAATGCTTTTACAAAATCGGTGTATGGAACTCCCAGTATTGACTGGGTTATTATCATATGTCCGGTTGATGATATTGGAAGGAATTCAGTTATACCTTCAACAATAGCAATAATTATAGCTTGTAGATATGACATTGGAAAGTATTAGATGTCAAATGTTAGATTGAAAATTTCAAATGGCAAAACTGAATTATTCTTTTGGCTTTATCATTATGGCAAAAATTTCAATCACAAAGCCGATAATTAATAAAAGTGGCGCTAATGTAAGCCTCTGGAAATCGAATAATGCAGGACTGAAAACATTAGGATCGTCAGAACCTCCGCCAATCATCAGGATATAGCCCAGAGCCAGAAAAACAAGACCTATAAGTAAAAGTTTATAATTAATTTTCCCGAAAGCAAATTCAACTGCTTTTTGTTCTGTTTGTACTTTTTTCTGTTCAGCCATAACAATCGATTTTAATGATTATACAAGTAATCGGTTTTTATCCGCAGGTATTTTTTTACAGCAAAGTATGTTGATGCCCACGAAATAATAATTCCTAATACCATGACAAAGATAAATAATTTTATAAACAACAATGCATCCTGTAATTCCTGTAGTTCGGGAATTTCTTTCTGTGCAAAATAAAGAGTGAATACAAGTAAAATTATTGCAATAACCGAAGCGATAATTCCCTGTACCATTCCTTTAAACAGGAAAGGACGACGGATAAAATTCTCGGTAGCGCCTATCAACTGCATGGTGCGGATTAAAAAGCGTTTTGAAAATACCGAAAGCCGGATGGTATTATTTATTAATGCAATGGAAATGATCATCAGCAATGCACTGAATCCAAGAATGATCAAACTTATTTTACGAAGGTTCTCATTAACCTGTGTTACCAGCGATTCCTGGTATGATACTTCTTTTACAAAACTGTTTTTATTCAATTCTGCCTGCAATATTTTTAAACTGTCGGTATTTGCATAATCTGCTTTAAAGCGCACTTCTATTGATGAAGGCAAAGGATTGTATCCAAGAAATGTTACAAAGTCTTCGCCAATATCTTTCTGAAGATTTTTTGCAGCTTTATCGCTTGAAATAAATTCGGTACTTTTCACATAATTACGCGCATCAAGGGTTTTCTGCAATTGAATAATATCAACCTCTTTCACATCATCGTTCAGAAAAACAGTAAAGCCAATATTTTCCTTTACATAATTAGAAAGCCGGTTGGCATGAAGGAGAATAAGTCCCAATAATCCCAACATAAATAAAACCAGTGTAATTCCTACTACTGTTGAAATATATGAAGTATTCAGTTTACGTTGAGAATATTTTTCGTAATTGTTTGCCATAATTTTTTTGAAAACGGGTAAAATTAATAAAAATTACTTCAACGGGAACTAAAATATGTTAAACGGGAATTATGAAACTACCTTTTAATTTTTTACAATTTTCCCGGAAAGCCATTTATTATTATTAAAACATTGTACGAAATATATTCCTACAGGATATTTACTCATATCAATTTGCAGCATATTGTTATCTATCTTAAATCTTTCGAGCAGTTTCCCGCTTATATCAGCAAGATAAATTTCTTTAACCTCTCCATCAAATTCAATATTTAAAACGCTACTTGTGGGATTAGGATAATATTTAAATTTTCTGAAGTCCTCATTGATTATCTCGTTTGTATTATCAGCTGATTCAACAACTTCTTCAATGCTATCCTGATTTGCATGTATATCAGAGGAATCAACATTGAATACAACTAACATGGTATCTTTTACCTCCGGGCTTTTTCCATGTTTATCAAGCAATGAACTATCTACAACTTCATGAGCAATTATTTTCGGGTTAAACACAAACATTGTATCTTTCATATCTTTTGCATCAATGGATTTATTACAGTCGGGGACAAAAGTAAATTCATAAATCAGGCGCAATAACAGATCATTCAATATTTCCACGTCGTATTCATCGGTTATCGGTTTGGTGTGCGCATTACCTATCTGGCTGTGGTCGGTCAGAAATACATAAGTACCGTTTGTACCCAGTGCCAATGAACGCATCAGGTATTCCATATTCCTGTCCTTTTCGTATCCTTCGCCACTACCTACAATTGGAACTATTCTTATTCCTTTTGAAGCAGCATCAATCAATACTTGTTTTAACTTAGCAACCACACTACTGTCAGTTGTAGGAGGTTCATCAAGCACCAGGAACAATATTCGTGCTCTTGCCGATGCACTCCATTTCATTTGGTTAACCGCTACATCTAATGCCACTTCTACTGCTTCTTCACCTCCTTCGTCAGAATATTGTTCATTAATAAAGTCAAGGGTTTTATCTATTGTTGTAGAAAAATCGCTTTTCTTAGTAATATATGAATTGTCAGGACAGCGATAAAAAACACTTCCAAGATTTAATTTAAGATCGGGATAATTATTTTTAGTTTTATTTAAAATATCTACTAATTCTTTTTTTAAGTACGCGATTTCATCATCCATTGAAGTGGTTGCATCCACCACTACAGCAATATCAACCATTTCAGGCATTTCACAAGACACCGGAATTTTAAACATATTTAATCCTTCAGAAAATTTGACCGGTGTTGAAATGGAATATTCTTTTCCGTTATATGTTGTTGAAATGATTTTTTCTTTGGATAATTTTTCATTGAACATTTCACTCCACAGTTCCGCTTTACCTGTATTATCAGTATGAGCAGACCAAATAAGATTTCCTTTATTATCTTTTAAAATAACGATAGCATCAACAACCGGAATTCCTTTTTCCGATTCTACCTGTACTGAATACCTATTAAGAGGATATATTTTCCAAATATTCTGATAATTCTTAAGATCTGTTTTTGTAATATCTTTCCAAAGCGACCACTTGCCAAAATCATTAAGCTGTCCGGCTGTAAGTTTTCCTGACATTTCTTCTTCTTCAATGATAATGTCATTATTATTTGTTATATCCATTAATTCTAATGCATCATCTATATATGAAACGGTAACAGCATTTCTTTTTGATGACCTTTTTACATTATGAATTGATTCTGCCTTTACTCCTTTAATACCAGATACTGAATAAGCCATATCATATTGGATTAAAGGAGCATTATATTCCTTCACTTCCATCATTTGCAAGTTTTGCTGGCTTTCTTCAAGTTCAAAATTCATATTTACTATGGTATCACCAATTCTAATATTCTTAACTATACAATTTTTAAACCCGATAAAACTTACGCTTATATCATAAGTACCTTTATCAAGTTTAAAATTAAATGTGCCATTTATATCGCTTAAAGCAGCATACTTCATAGTATTATTAATTGATGCAACAATAGTTGCCCCGGGAAGAATTTCATTAAGTGTTTTATCCGTTACTTTTCCGGTAATGTTGCCTTGCTGAGGGAAAAGACTTGTGCTCTGCATAAAAATTAAAATGATTATGCAGGTTTTTTTGATTGTGTTGGAAGTTTTCATACGTCATTATTTTAGGTTAGCGAATAGTGTGTATCTATTTTAAAAGTAAAATAATATTTTACCAAATGAAAGTTATAGCAAGAGAACGGCTTCAACAAACCAGTTTAAGGTAAGTTTTAAGAAGTAAATGAAATTTTAATAAAATTCATGTTCTTCATAAAAATTTTTCCGCAGATACCTTTTTAAAAAGTTATAAGTTGTTGGGTTTGGCAACTGGTTTAGTTGATTCTTGTTGGTTAATTGTTTATAGTTTTAAAAAATAACAATCAACTTTTTACTTTCAACCTTACCAGCTGCTCAAACTTAAAACCATCAACCAATAAAGTTGTAAGGTGTGAGGTGGGGCAACTAGTTTGGGTTTAGTTATTTGTATATAGTTTTAAAAAATAACAATTACCATTTTACTTTCAACCTTACTAGCCACTCAAACTTAAAACAATTGACCAATAAAGTTGTAAGGTGTGAGGTTGAGCAACTGGTTTGGGCTTTAGTTGTTTGTTTATAGTTTCAAAAAATAACAATTACCTTTTCACTTTCAACCATACCAGCTGTTCAAACTAAAAACAATTGACCAAAAATTACTTTTATTTAAATCCGTTTCAAGTTTTAATTTTCTCCTTTCCTTATAAATTCCTAATTTCGCGGATTATAAAAATAGTATTGGGTTGATAGGTAAGGCAGCTTGTTTAGTTAGTAGTAGTCGGTATAAGGGATGAATAATATTTTTAAAGTACTAATGACATTAATCCAAACCAGTTGCTCTAAACCAATAACATTAAACAAATTATTATGGATTACAATTTCAGGGAAATAGAACCAAAGTGGCAGAAATACTGGAGCGATAACAAAACGTATAAAGCAGAAAATCCGCCTGCGGGTGAAGCAAGCAAACCTAAATATTATGTTCTCGATATGTTTCCTTATCCTTCGGGAGCAGGCTTGCACGTAGGACATCCACTAGGTTATATTGCATCAGATATTTATGCAAGATTCAAAAGATTGAAAGGTTTTAATGTGCTGCATCCCATGGGATACGATGCTTACGGCCTTCCGGCCGAACAATACGCCATTCAAACGGGCACGCATCCTGCTATCACAACAGAAAAAAATCTGGCACGTTATCGTGAACAACTTGATAAGATTGGCTTCTCATTCGACTGGGACCGCGAAGTTAAAACCTGCGACCCGAAATATTATAAATGGACTCAATGGACCTTTATACAACTTTTCAAATCGTGGTACAACAAAAAAGATGATAAAGCCGAAGCGATTGAAATTTTAATTAAAGAATTTGAGAAGAACGGAAATACCAGTATTCAAGCGGCTTGCAGCGATGTACAAGAATTTTCATCATCGCAATGGAAAGCGATGAATGAAAAAGAGCAACAGGAAATATTGATGAATTACCGTTTGGCTTATCTTGCCGACACGATGGTAAACTGGTGTCCCGCACTGGGGACGGTTCTTGCCAACGATGAAGTGAGCGAAGGTTTCTCGGTTCGTGGCGGTCATCCTGTTGAAAGAAAAACCATGAAGCAATGGTCGCTGCGCATTACAGCTTATGCAGAACGCCTGCTGAACGGACTTGACGAAATTGACTGGTCGGATTCAATAAAAGAAATTCAGCGTAACTGGATTGGTAAATCGGAAGGCGCTATGGTTAAGTTTGCTATCAAAGGACATGAAAATTTATTCATGGAAATCTTTACCACACGTCCTGATACGATCTTCGGAGTTACTTATATGACCTTTGCCCCGGAACATGAATATGTAAATTTGATTACAACTTCTGACAGAAAAGAAGTTGTTGAGAAATATGTTACCGAAGCCAAGAACCGCAGTGAGCGCGAGCGCATGGCCGATGTAAAAAGAATTTCCGGTGAGTTCACAGGAGCATACGCAATCAATCCTTTCACCAATGAAGAAATTCCGATATGGGTTGGTGACTATGTGTTGGCAGGCTACGGAACCGGCGCAGTAATGGCTGTTCCCGGGCACGACACACGCGACTGGGCTTTTGCAAATCATTTCAACCTACCGATTAAAGAAGTCATTGCAGGCGGCGATATTACAAAAGAAGCTTACGACTCATACGATGGAACCGTTGTAAATTCAGGGTTTATAAACGGGATGAAAGTTCCTGAAGCAAAAAAAGCAGTGATTAAAAAAGTTGAGGAAATGGGCATTGGATATGGAAAAACCAATTATCGTTTGCGTGATGCGATCTTTAGTCGCCAGCGTTATTGGGGCGAACCATTTCCGATTTATTACAAAGACGGAATCCCTTATGCCATGGACGAAGCAGAGATTATTAAAAATGCTTTGGAACTACCAGCCGTTGATGCTTATCTGCCAACAGAAACAGGTGAACCGCCATTAGCCCGTGCGAAAAATTGGAAAACAAAGGAAGGCTATCCTATTGAAACCAGCACTATGCCTGGCTTTGCAGGAAGCAGCGCATATTACCTGCGCTACATGGACCCGTGGAATGATAAAGAATATTTTTCAAAAGAAGCCAATAAATATTGGGAAAATGTTGACCTCTACATTGGCGGAGCTGAGCATGCAACAGGGCATTTGATGTATGCGCGTTTCTGGAATAAATTTTTATTCGACCTTGGTTTGGTTTGTAAAGAAGAACCTTTCAAGAAGCTTATCAATCAAGGGATGATACAAGGAAAGTCTGAAAAAATATATTACGAAGGTTTTGCAAGTTATGAAAGTGGAAGTGTAGATTTTAATGGATTAAATTTATATAATGTAAAAACAAAAGAATCCTTTAAAAATTTAGAATTTTTCTATTATGGTAGCCCAATCGAATTACCAAACGGTCCATTTCAGATTTTTTATAGTGCAGATATAAAAGAGACTTTTTCTGAAAACAATGAATTACATATTAAAACACTTCGCTCCCTTAATATTCCAATAGTATTTGTTGATAACTCTGAAATTAATCTTGACGAATTAATTGATAACTGGGGTCATGGATTTGAAGATTCTTTCTTTATAACAAATAATTCTGGATTTTATTACAAGAAAAAATTTTGGAAATATGATAAGGAGAAAAACAGTTATGAACCTTTAGATAAATTACCAAAAGGGTGTTTTAAAACCTTTTCTGAAGTAGAAAAAATGTCAAAATCAAAATACAATGTTGTTACACCCGATGACCTAATAGAAAAATATGGAGCCGATACATTGCGTTTGTATGAAATGTTTCTTGGTCCGCTGGAACAGCACAAACCATGGGACACCAAAGGTATTGAAGGCGTGTTCCGTTTTATCCGCAAACTGTGGCGGTTGTATCACGATACGGAAAATAATTTCTGTGTGTCGGACGATGCGCCTACAAAAGATGAATTGAAAGTTTTACATAAAACAATTAAAAAAGTTCAGGATGATATTGAACGCTTTTCGTTCAACACGGCAGTAAGTAATTTCATGATCTGCGTAAATGATCTTTCCGATTTGAAATGCAACAAGCGCTCCATACTCAGCGATCTGGCAATTATCATTTCGCCTTATGCACCGCACATTGCAGAAGAATTATGGAGTTTGCTCGGAAACAAAGAAAGCGTTACAAAGGCTGATTTTCCTACGTTCAATGAAGAATACCTTGTTGAAAATAATTGCACGTATGCGGTTTCGTTCAACGGGAAAATGCGCTTCACTCTTGAACTGCCAGTAGACATGCCTGGTTCAGAGGTTGAGAGAAATGCACTCACACATAAAGATGCTGCAAAATGGCTCGAAGGCAAAACGCCGAAGAAGATAATTGTTGTTCCGAAGAAGATTGTGAATGTTGTAATATAACAAAAAAGGAATCAGAAATCTGATTCCTTTTATAGTTTGTGTATTGGAAAACTTCTATACTAAAAATTTATAACTCCAAGCTCAGTCATACTTCCCGTTGTTACAACTACGTTAGAAATAGTAACAGCAGTATAAGGCGACTGCGGAGTAACAGTAACGGTATATGTTCCGGCAGGAACTCCCTGAACAAGAAATCCTCCCCCGGTACTAGTAATTGACGAATAAGTATTACTCCCATCCGTTGCAGTGATTGTTGCAGGCAATGCCTGTGGAGTTGCAACAGTTCCATGAACCGAACCATTTTCAGCAACAGCTACTGTTCTGATAACAGGTTTAAGTTGATAATCTCCATTACCAGTTTTAACTATCGATTGATTCGCATCAAAATCCAGAAGAATTTCATATTCCACTCCGGCAGTAAGTTCGCTGTGCACATTTAATTTTAATCCTGATTGCATAGCGCTGGGTGTTGCCAACGGACGAACAACACTATCAACCATAATTGAATTATTTGTTCCCAGGATAAGGCGGATTTGCGAAAGTGTTCCTGAAGGAACATCTGCACTAGCTATAAGTGTGTCAACACCATTTGCAAAATCAAGAAGATTATATATTCCTGAATTTACATTCATATTTACTTCAGCGCCACCATTAATTTTAAATTCAACTCCAATAATTTCAACATTAACCTGCTGGAAATTACCCGGAGCATCCGTTAATCTTACTTTTACAGATGTAGTATCTGTTCCCTTGTCTTTATTACATGCAACCCCAAAAATTGATATTACAATTGCAAGAACAATAAATTTTATTGTTTTCATATTAATCAGTTTAAATTTTTCATTCTTTATATAAAAAGTATTACAAGTAACCAATAAAAGACGTTTATATTTTATATTGGTTGCTTTTACAAAAATAATTTTAAAATATTATTCTATCATTAAAATATTCAAACACTATTACAAAAATTTTATTTCCAATAATTTAGAAAAATATAAAACCAAGATAATCATTTATTGAATTCGCTATATATTATAATGTATGAAAATATTTTCTCTTTTATTTATCCAAAATTTTTTCAGGCAACCTTTTCAAAAAATGCCAGTCTTTGTTTGTAGAGACTGAAATTTATTTTCGACATATAATTTTAGTAATTGCTCATCCTCTTAGAGTAGTAGTGTAATAAGACTACACATAAAAATTTTTTAAATAAAATTTTGAAAACATTTTAAATTTTAATGTTATGAAAAGATATTGCTTGATTTTTACCATTCTTGCATTAGTTTTATTTCAGAATAAAACATTACATGCACAAGCTCTTACTGCTAATGCTGGCAAAGACACAGCAATCTGCGAAGGCTTATCCGTTACTATTGGCGGAATACCTGCTGCTTCAGGAGGAACAGCTCCTTATAAATATAAATGGAGTCCTTCAACAGGATTAAATTATGATACACTGGCAAATCCAATAGCTACGCCAGCTACAACAACTACTTATATTCTTACAGTTACTGATGCCACATTAAATACAGCTATTGATACAATTATTGTTACAGTAAAAATAATTCCAACAGATATTTATACGCCACCATCGTCACCTATCTGTTATGGGGATTGCGCTTCTTTAAGCTGTTTTCCTCAGGGAGGATATACATGTGATTGGGGGAATTTAGGTACAGGTTCAATAATTGTATGCCCGCTTGTAACAACCACATATACTTCAACTATAACTTTTACGAATGGGTGTACTTCTACTATGAGTATAACAGTCGAAGTAGACCCGCAATTAGTAGTATCTGTTACCTCTAATCCCGAACATTGTTACCATCACGATGGTTCGCTTACAGCAAGCGCTTCAGGAGGAACATCACCATATACATACTTGTGGAGTAATAATTCCACTTCACCAACAATAACCAATTTATCAGCCGGTACTTATTCGCTTACTGTGGTTGATGCTATGGCATGTGTAAATACTTCAACAATTGTATTAAATGAAATACAAGGACCATCAGTTATTGTATCTACAACACCTGATTATTGCGGTCATTGTAATGGAACTGCAACAGCAAGTATTACTGGTGGCACGCCTCCATATTATTACTTTTGGAACAATGGAGTGGCTAACCATAGTGCTACAAACTTATGCGCCGGCACATATTGTTTAACAGTAACTGATGCAAATGGATGTACTTCTACAACATGTGGCACAGTAGATAATATACCCGGCCCTACAGTAACTGTTTCCACAACACCCGAATACTGCGGAGAATGCAATGGCACTGCAACAGCTAGTATTATTAATGTTGGTACACCTCCATATACGTATTTATGGAATACTACTCCTTGTCAAACTACAAGTACAGCTACAAATTTATGTGCCGGAACGTACTGTGTAACTGTAACCGATTTATACGGATGTACTGCTACTGCATGTGGTACTGTAGTTAACACGCCAGGACCAACTGTATATATCGTTGGACATAATGCAACTTGTAATTTATGCAATGGTAGTGCTATTGCAGTTGCTTCCGGTGGAGGTAATTTGTATACTTATACATGGAATACTGTTCCTTGCCAAACTACAAGTACAGCAACAAATTTATGTGCCGGAACGTACTGTGTAACTGTAACTGATGTAAATGGATGTATTGCCTCAAATACAGTTGTCATTGAAAACGACACTTCAAAATGCTACACTATAAAAGGGCGCGTGTTTGTTGATGGTAACCAGGATTGCATACAAGACGCAAGTGAAGATGGATTATCGGGAAAAACATTATATGTTATGCCAGGTCATTATCCGGTCATAACAAACTCATTGGGCGATTTCAGTATTATGACCGACCAGTTAAATGATACTTTATACGCTCCCAATGACGTATCACCAAATAGTTTTATAACATGTCCTTTAAGTGGAAAGTATATTATCAACTTTAGTAATTACGGTGATATTTCTTATTCAAATAATTTTGGATTTTATATTACAGACTATGGTATTCATGAAAATACAGAAGATAATATTCACATAAATATTTTCCCGAATCCTTTCCATAATGAATTTACGATCGAGATTCATGAAGGAAATAATTTCCCCTGCGAGATCATCATTTACAACAATCTTTCGGAAATTATAAAAAATGTTTCGCTTGAAAACTCTCAGAATTCAATAACAACAAGCGATTGGAAAGAAGGAATTTATTTCTACTTCATTAAAAACAATTCAGGGAAAATAATAGGTAAAGGGAAAATGGTTCTTCAATAATTATTTTGGGCTAAAACAATAAGGGCGCAGCGCTACGCGCTGCGCCCTTTCAACATTATAAAAATTTATTTTTTCTTTTCTTCAGTAACAGCCTGTTCTTTTTTATCGGTAAATTCCAAACGATATTTCTTTGCAAACTCCATATGAACTTTTTCAAATTTATCAATTGAAGCATTCAGAACAGAATCAATGTGGTCGGTGATTTCAATTTTTTTATCAAAATCCTCAGCCATTGTTATAATTGTATCGTTGGTTTTATTTAGTTTTATTATTTCAGGATAATCTTTATTCACAACAGTTTTATACGTTTCAAATAAAACCATTAATGCATCTTTTAAATCCGATTTTCCATTAAAGTCTTTTACGCTTTTCACTGAATCGGTTGATTTTTCAAGTTGTTTCAGCAATTTTTCATAAGCAGCATCTGTTTGTGATGCACTTAAATTTTTTGTTAAAGCTAACACTAATTCTTTTTCAGCATTAATAACCTGTTCTTCCTGAGCAACCAATGCATCATTATAGGCTTTTGCATCCTTTGAAGAAGGACCGCAGGAAATAAATGTAAATGAAATGAAAACAGCTACAACTGAAGCAAATATTATTTTTTTCATAATTGAAGAATATTAAAACATGGCGCAAATATAATCAAATTCATAAAAAGCTGTAACTTTGTTTTATTGATGAAAAAAAATTCTTCTGATATAGAAATCATGTCGCCGGTAGGTTCGTATGAATCGCTGATGGCAGCAATACAAGCCGGTGCCGGTTCGGTTTATTTTGGTATTGAGCAACTGAACATGCGTTCGCGTTCGGCAAATAATTTTACCCTCGACGACCTGAAAAAAATAAGCAGTATCTGCAAAGAAAATAATGTAAAAACATATCTTACGCTTAATACCATCATTTACGACAGCGAACTACAACTGATGAAAAATATTGTGGATGCTGCAAAAGAAAATGATATTACTGCAATAATTGCTTCCGATATGTCGGTAATACTTTATGCAAGAAATGTTGGTGTTGAAGTTCACATGTCAACCCAATGCAATATTACCAACATCGAAGCCGTAAAATATTATTCGCAATTTGCCGATGTTGTTGTAACCGCACGCGAATTAACTTTAAAGCAGGTTGCTGAAATTGTAACCCAAATTGAAAAAGAAAAAATAAAAGGCCCTTCAGGAAATCTTTTAAAAATAGAAATATTTGTGCATGGCGCTTTGTGCATGGCTGTTTCAGGAAAATGCTACCTGAGTCTCGACAATATGAATTATTCGGCAAACCGCGGAGCATGCCTGCAATTATGCCGCAGAGGTTATATGGTTACTGATAAGGAAGAAAATGTTCAACTTGAAATTGACCACCAATACATCATGTCGCCAAAAGACTTATGTACCATAGGTTTCCTTGATAAAATCCTGAAAGCAGGAGTTAAAGTTCTAAAAATTGAAGGGCGTGGCCGTTCACCTGAATATGTAAAAACAGTTACTTCATGTTATCGCGAAGCTGTTAATGCTATAGCTGATGAAACTTTTTCGAAAAATAAAATTGATGTATGGATGAGTCGCCTTAATTCCGTTTATAATCGCGGCTTCTGGGATGGTTATTACCTGGGAAAAAAATTAGGTGAATGGACTGAAAAATATGGTTCGCGAGCAACCAAAACAAAAGTTTATGTTGGAAAAATTACCAATTATTTTTCTAAACTAAAAGTCGCTGAAGTAAAAATTGAAACTCACGAAATAAATACAGGCGAAGAAATTTTAATCATCGGTCCCACAAGTGGGGTAATTGAAATGAAAATTTCAGAAATTCGTATCGACCTTGAAAAATCTGATGTTGCAGAAAAAGGAGATTTATGCTCCATCCCTGTTAATGCTGTTGTAAGAAAAAATGATAAAGTTTATAAGCTGGTTGAAGCAGAAGATTTATAAAAAAATTTCTAAACTTTTTTGGGGAAAAATCACGTTTTATACCGATACGTAACGGCTTAGCAAAATTAAAGTTACACTATAATTTTCTTAGATTCTCCGCAGCTTCAAGGGCTCTATACCATTCTTCACCGTATTTTCTTTTCAGCGGTTCTTCCAAAAACCGAAATACCGGAACATTTTTCTTTTCACCAAGTTCACAGGCACACTTACAAATATCCCACTGGTGGTAATTTACGGCATCAACATCGCGTAGCTGGGTTATGCGCACAGGATACAAATGACAAGAAATGGGTTTGCGAAATTTTATTTTCCCTTCAAAAAAAGCTTTTTCAATAGCGCATTTTGCAATATCGCCATCATAATAAACATAAGCGCAATATTTTTCTTTACTAACCATAGGAGTTAAAAATTCCTTATCATCATCCACTACAAAAAATCCATGTTTTTTTATGGCTTTAATTCCTTCGGGAGTAAGATATTCTTTATAATAAGGATATAATTCTTCAAGAATAGGTAGTTCGCTTTCTTCAAGCGGAGCGCCTGCATCGCCTGCAACACAACACTCTCCTTTGCATTTCGATAAATCGCAGACAAATTTCTTATCCACGATGTTTTCCGAAACTAATGTGTTTTCAATAATTATCATTTTGCAAAAATATAATTTTAATAAAATTCTTATTGAAATATTTTAAAATACATTTCTATTGATGAAGTCATTTAGAAAAAATCTTCTAATTTTGCTTCTTAATTCCTCCTCTATGAGCGATTCAATAAAGCATGAATGCGGCATTGCCCTTATCAGGCTGTTAAAACCTCTTGAATATTACCTTGCAAAATATGGCACAACATTCTATGGTTTAAATAAGCTTTACCTTTTAATGGAAAAGCAACATAACCGTGGACAGGATGGCGCCGGTATTGCAGGTGTAAAGTTTGATGTTGATCCCGGATATAATTATCTCGACCGTTTGCGTTCAAACACATCAACACCAATAAAAGACATATTTGATAATATAAATCATTCTTTAGAAAAAATTTATAATAAAAATCCCGAACGATTAAACGACACAAGGTGGCTGAAACATAACACAGAATTTTCCGGAGAATTATTTTTAGGACATTTGCGTTATGGGACTTTTGGTAAAAATAATATTGAAAGTTGTCATCCTTTTGTAATACAGAACAACTGGCTTAGTAAAACTCTTGCTGTTGCCGGAAATTTCAATCTCACCAATGTTGATGAGCAGTTTGATAAATTATTAAACCTGGGACAACATCCAGTAGAAACAACAGATACAGTTACAATTCTTGAAAAAATAAGTCATTATGTTGAAGGGCACACGGATGATCTGCTTAAACAATATAGGGCACAAGGGTTAACAAAAAAAGAGATATCGCCGCTTATTCAGCAAAATATGGATATTCAACATATCCTTACCAAATCATGCCGCGATTGGGATGGCGGGTACGTTATTGCCGGATTGTTTGGTCATGGCGATGCTTTTGTAATGCGCGATCCGTGGGGTATCCGACCAGCTTTTTATTTTAAGAATGATGAAATAGTTGTTGTTGCATCGGAACGTCCGGCAATACAAACTGCTTTTAATTTACCGGTTGAAGCAGTTAAAGAACTTACCCCGGGAAATGCCATCATTATTAAAAAAGATGGCTCATGCAACGAAGTCAGTTGTCGCGAACCACACGAGAAAAAAGCCTGTTCGTTTGAACGAATTTATTTCTCGCGCGGAACAGATAAAAATATTTACCAGGAAAGAAAA
>DAOQAK010000050.1 GCA_035353855.1 Bacteroidales bacterium
ATCCGCACGAAGTAAGGAAGATGGGACGAGAAGTTTATTCGCCTGTGGCGAAAGTTCCTTCATCCGCACGAAGTAAATATTGTATTGATATTAAAGACAGATTGACAATGAACATTACACATGAAAAAATTGATGAGCTAAGTTCAGTTCTTAAAATTGAAGTATCAGCAGCCGACTATCAGCCTCAACTCGAAAAAACAATAAAAGATTATCAGAAAAAAATGAATATGCCCGGGTTCCGCCCAGGTAAAGTACCTGCTTCTGTAGTAAAGAAAATGTATGGTAAGTCGATGCTTGTTGAAGAAATCAATAAACTTGTCATTGATAAAATGTATGAATATCTCGGGCAGAACAATATTGATATTCTTGGAAATCCTTTACCCAGCAAAGAAAAATCAAAAGAAATAGACTGGGATAATCAAACTGATTTTGAATTTTATTTTGATTTTGCGCCCAATCCTTCTTTTGAAATTGAACCTCTCGAAAATGTTTCGGTTAAATATTATGATATCACTGTTGATGATAATGTTGTTGAAAAATATTTAATGGATATCCGTCGTCGCTTTGGAAAATTCTCAAATCCTGAAACAGCAGAAAGTAATGATTTGGTTTATGCCGAATTCGAAGAATTGGATGCAAAAGGTAACATACTCGAAAATGGTATCAAAAGCAAAGCATCTGTAGCTATCGATATGATTAAGGATAAAAAGGAACAGAAGAAATTTATTGGACTGAAAAAAGACGATACCCTTGATGTTGATTTATTAAAAATATTCGAAAATCATCATGAAATTTCACATGTTCTGAATATCAGTCATGAAAAAGCTGATGAGATAAAAAATAAATTCCGCCTGAAAGTCATTACCATTTCAAGGAATGATCCCGCTGAATTAAATGCAGAGCTTTTTGGAAAAGTGTATAAACAGGATAATATAACAAGCGAAGAACAGTTAAAAGAACGAATTAAAACTGATGCCGAAACCTCATTTAAAAATGAAAGTGATAACAGGTTTGTCAGCGATACCGTTGAATACTTTCTGAAAAATACTAAAATCACTTTACCTGATGCATTTCTTAAACGCTGGCTTTTAGAAACCAATAAAGAAAAATTTACAGAAGAACAGGTTGAAAAGGAATATGCAGTTTATGCTGATACATTAAGATGGCAGTTGATTGAAAACAGTCTATTGAAAAATAATAACATTGAAGTTACACCTATTGATGTTAAAAATTATATAAAAGATTATTTCAAAAAGAATATTCAGCAGGGCGAGGAAACTGAGGAAAGTAATCAAAAGCTGGATAGTATTGTTGACCGCTTTATGCAAAACAGGGAAGAAACAAAAAAGATTTACGACCAATTATATGATATTAAACTGAAAGATTTATTTAAAGGCAAAATAAAAATTAAAAATCAAAAAATCAGTTACGAAGATTTTGTTAAATTAGCTTCCGAAAAACATAATCACGAACATCATGACCATGAGCATGAACATTAATTTGTGATTGAGATAAAAAACGGCTAACTTAAAACGTCTAACAATTTAAACTAAAAAAGATATGGCTTATAACAACGATGAATTCCGTAAATATGCTGTAAAACACAGAGGAATCAGCAGCCTTACATTAGACAGCTATACTTCTAAAACAAATAATAGCGTATCTCCTTATATTATTGAAGAGCGTCAGTTGAATGCCGTTTCCCTTGACGTATTCTCTCGTTTAATGATGGACCGTATAATTTTTCTTGGTTCAATGATCACTGACGAAGTTGCTAATATCATTCAGGCTCAGCTTCTTTTCTTAGAATCTGTTGATTCACGCAAGGATATCCAGATCTATTTAAATACTCCCGGAGGCTCTGTTTATGCAGGTCTTGGCATTTACGACACCATGCAGTATATTTTACCCGATGTAGCTACAATTTGTACCGGAATGGCTGCATCAATGGGCGCTGTTTTACTTTGCGCCGGGAAAGACGGAAAACGTACTGCTTTAAGTCATTCACGTATTCTTATTCATCAGCCTATGGGTGGCGCTGAAGGACAAGCATCCGATATTGAAATTGTATCGAAGGAAATTATTAAACTGAAAAAAGAACTTTACGAGATCATTGCACATCACAGTAAACAGAACTATAATAAAATTTATAAAGATGCTGACCGTGATTACTGGATGACTGCTGCCGAAGCCAAGGAATATGGCATGATTGACGAAATCCTGGTTAGAAATAAAAAATAATAATGGCTAAGGAAAACACACGTTGTTCATTCTGCGGTCGCGATAAACGCGAAACAGCTATGCTAATAGCCGGGCTGGAAGGTCATATCTGCGATTATTGCGTTACCCAAGCCTATAATATAGTTAATGAAGAACTTGCTGTTAAAAAAAGTAAGTTTGTTCCCGGGTTCAAATTACTCAAACCTGCTGAAATTAAACGTCACCTTGACCAATATGTAATAGGGCAGGATGAAGCCAAAAAAGTTCTTGCCGTTGCTGTATATAATCATTATAAACGAATAAATTCAGCTAAATCAAAAAAGGATGATGATGTTGAACTGGAAAAATCAAATATCATTCTTGTTGGTGAAACCGGAACTGGAAAGACATTGCTTGCAAGGACTATTGCCCGCACTCTTCAGGTCCCTTTTTGTATTGCCGATGCTACAGTCCTTACCGAAGCCGGTTATGTTGGAGAAGATGTTGAAAGTGTTTTAGTGCGTTTATTACAGGTTGCCGATTATAACGTTGAAGCAGTTGAAAAAGGAATTGTTTTTATTGATGAGATTGATAAAATAGCCCGAAAAAGTGATAATCCTTCTATAACCCGCGATGTTTCAGGCGAAGGAGTTCAGCAAGCTCTACTAAAGTTGCTTGAAGGTTCAGTGGTGAACGTTCCTCCGCAAGGTGGAAGAAAACATCCTGAACAAAAAATGATACAGATCAATACACAGAATATTCTTTTCATTTGCGGTGGAGCTTTTGATGGAATTGATAAAAAAATTGCATCACGCCTCCAGGCAAATGTCGTTGGATACGGCGTACAGGACAGGGAAGAGATTGATAAAGATAATTTAATAAAATATGTTGCACCTCAGGATCTGAAGAGCTTTGGTTTGATTCCTGAATTAGTAGGACGTCTGCCGGTTGTAACCTATTTACATTCTCTCGACCGTGAAGTCCTGCATCGAATACTTCTTGAACCCAAAAATTCATTGATAAAGCAATATACTCGTCTTTTTGAAATGGATAAAATCAAACTTACATTTGATGAAGAAGTGTACGACTATGTTGTTGATAAAGCTATTGAATTTAAACTAGGTGCACGCGGACTTCGTTCAATCCTTGAAGCCATCATGATTGACGCAATGTATGAATTACCTTCCGATAACAAACAAACTGAAATGCATATTTCCGTTTCTTATGCTGAGGAAAAACTCAGGAAAACCAATATTGAAAGACTCAAAGTAGCATAAGGTTTTTCCCACTTCTTTTTTGTATTTCTTAAAAATAATATTTGTTTTTTTGCTATTTTTAATAGTCATTAATTGGCATTAAAAATACTATGAAAAATATTAAATACGTTATAGCAATAAGACAGGATTCAAATTTTTCTTTTGACTTCGAATAGCATATATTTGTAAATTTGTGTAATGGCATTAAAATGTTGAATCTTGTGCACTGGTAAATGAAAAAAACATTATTTATATTTTTCTATTTTTGTTTTTGGTATACAGGAATCTACTGTCAGACAACGGAAGATTTAGTAGTCCCTGCTGAGATTTATGAAGGGGATACCATTCCTGTGTTGGTTTTGGATGAGGTTGTTATTACTCCTTCTGCAGGTACAGAAAATAAATCATCTATTACTCCGGTAAAATATAGCAGGCTTGTTAGAGATGTGAAAAAAGTATATCCTTATGCTGTAATTGCCGGAATAAAATTAAATGAATACAATGAGATTATTTCTAAGATTACCGATGAAAAAGAAAAGAAAAAATATATGAAGAAAGCTGAAGAAGAGCTTAAAGAAGAATTTACTGATGATGTGGAACATATGACGATGACACAGGGAATCATATTATTAAAACTGATTGACAGGGAAACGGGTAATTCTTCTTTCGAAATTGTTAAAGAGCTTAGAGGTGCTCTGAGGGCAGCTTTTTGGCAAACTATTGCGCGTATTTTTGGAGTAAATTTAAAAGTAAAATATGATCCTAAAGGTGATGATAAGAATATAGAAGAAATTGTATTGAAGATTGAGAATGGAACAATATAATTTATTTCCCGCGTCCCTGTAATATAATTAATACAGTATAAATAAGGATTTTGAAATCTACGGATAGCGACATATTCTCTAAATAAAGGATATCATATTTTAAACGCTTCACCATTTGTTCAACATTTTCGGCATAACCAAATTTTACTTGTCCCCACGAAGTAATTCCTGGTTTCACCTTGAATAATAGTTTATAATGAGGAGCAACTTTCATTATTTCATTAATAAAATATTCCCTTTCTGGACGGTAACCTACAAGCGACATATCCCCTTTAAGTACATTATAAAACTGGGGGATTTCATCTAAGCGCACTTTGCGCATAAATTTTCCGAATGAAGTAATACGGGTATCATTTTTACTTGATAATTGTGGACCATTCTTCTCCGCATCAACGTACATTGACCGGAATTTATGCATCGTAAATGATTTGCCATGCAATCCTATTCTTTCATGAGAATAAAATATTGGACCTTTCGATGATATTAAAACACCAATAGCAGTAAATAAATACAATGGGCTGAATACAACAAGCATAGTTATAGATACGGTGATATCAATTGCTCTTTTAATAGATGCTTGCCAGACAGGCATTAATTCAGGTGAGATTTGGATAAGAGGAGCATCCCATATTGCAGTCATTTTTACTGAGCCGAGTAAGATATCCTGCATATCAGGAATAATTTTCGTAACAACATTGGCCCCGTTTATTTCTGTAAGTATTTTGTTAATGGTTTTGTGTTCCGATGGTTCAATAGCAATAATTATTTCTTCTATTTTATTTGCATTAATAATATTTAGAATATTTTTATAATATCCCAGGTGAGGTAGATATTCTATCAAATGATAATCTCCATTATTTTTAACATGAACAAATCCAACGAATTTGTTTCCTGAAGATTTTCTTTGACCTTCAATTTCTTTATAAATTGATATGGCATTTTTATCGCTTCCAACAATAATCGTGTTGAATCCTATTTTACGATGATGTATTCTGTGTGCTGTAATAGAAGTAATGGTAAGGCGGGAAGAAAAAGTAAAAAAGAAATGGAAAAGAAATAGAATAAAAAAAGAAAGATAATAATCTTTATATGATTTAACACTATCATCTAAAAGAATAATAAAGAATATTAAAATAACACCGATAATTGTAACAAGTAATGTTTGTCCTAATTCTTTTAATCTTGATTTTCTGTATATTCTTGAATATGTTCCTATCATTGAATATAAGAGTATCCAAAGTATTGGTATAAGTATTAAGCCTAAATATAGATTGTTGTCAATTAATATTTGTTCTTTGATATGAAATGTTTGGTGGTCTATTGTAACTTTCCTGTAATAGAAAAATATACCCCATGCGAGAAATGCTGATAAAAAGTCAGCAATTACATATCTCAGCACCTGGAGTTTTTTATTCATATCAGAAATGTACAAGTTTAATATTATCGAAAAGAATTACAGGATTGGATACATCGCTACTTTTATCAATACGGAAAAAAACCTGGAAATCTGTTGCATTAGTTGAATTATTTATTGCATTTAATAAATTGATATAGATTTTTTTCCATGTATCTGTTTTATTCAGATGTAAAATACCAACATCATCGCTTTCGGTTGAGGTATTTGCAAATAACCCAATGTAAACTTCATTTTCAGTTTTGTAATTCAGTTCCAGAAAAACAGGGTTGCTGCCACTCGGAAGATCATAGCTTGTAATACTTTTGCCTTCATAAACTGTATGATTTGCATCCAAATGAACGATACCGGAATAATTTCCTTCAAAAACATAAAGAGGGTCTGAAGTTTTTTCAATTAATGTGTCGCTGAAAATTGTATTTTCAATAGTAACGCCACCATCTTCAAATGCTTCTTTCCATTGAAAAACAGTTTCTGAATAATATGTTATGGTAGGATTGATTGTAATGATACTATCAGGAATTAAATTTAAACTTATTTTATAGGGTTTATAGAAGGGGTAAATTGCACGTGTTTCGGATATCCCATTAACTTTTATTCCTGCTTTAATCATAACTTCATGATTACCTTCAGATAAAATGGGAATAGTAGCAGGTAGTTCGTAAGCGCCTACAATCTGGTCATCAACATAAACCCAGGCATCGGTAATTTTTGATGAATTGCTTCCCTGATCGCTTTGAGTATTGAGAGTGAATTGATCGATATGAATATACGAAGGTATCTCTTCCTCAGGATTCATCATTTCACATGAGTAAAAAGACACAATAAATACAATAATAAAAAGGTTTAGAGCAATTCTCTGTAGAAACATGTCAAATAAGCGTTGCTTTTATAATTAATAAATAAGGTAACGACAATTTTTTTTAATTATTGTATATAAGTATAATTTTTTATGAAAATTTCAAAAATAAATGATTAAGAATTACTTATAACATTATGGGAGTGGCATTTAATTTTTCGATTATTGTATAAGCCAGTTCAAGGGAATTATAACCATCCATAATTGTAACCGATGGTGTTATATTTTTTATGATAGCTTCATAAAAAGCTTCCAATTCTGTTTTAATAGCGTTAATAGGTTTGCTTTCAGGTTTTTCAAACAAGAATTGTTTCATGCCTTTATCTTTTCCAAGATCAATAGTAATTGAAAGGGGATCAATTTCACCTTCAATACTTTTCAGCCTTATTATTTCGCATTCTTTTTTCAGAAAGTCGACCGAAATATATGCATCGCGTTGGAAGAATCTGGATTTCCGCATGTTCTTCATTGAAATGCGGCTTGCTGTAAGGTTTGCAACACAGCCATTATCAAATTCAATTCGTGCATTAGCTATATCTGGAGAGTCACTAACTATTGCCACACCACTTGCACTGACTTTTTTAATATTTGATTTAACAACACTAAGAACAATGTCAATATCGTGGATCATCAGGTCGAGAATCACGGGTACATCAGTACCGCGTGGATTGAATTGAGCAAGTCGGTGCGTTTCAATAAACATTGGATTTTGGAAATAGGGTATCGCTGCAAGGAATGCAGGGTTGAAACGTTCCACATGACCTACCTGTACTTTTACATTAGCCTCTTTAGCAAGTTCAATCAGTGATTTTGCTTCACATACTGTTGTAGTTAAAGGTTTTTCAATGAAAACATGTTTTGATTTGCGTAAAGCTTTGGATGCGCATTCGTAATGAGAAACCGTTGGTGTTACTATATCAACTGCATCAACATCATTAATAAGTTCATCAATGGATGAATATTTTTTTATTCCAAATTCTTTTTCAACTTGGTTTGAAATTTCTAAATCGGGATCATAAAATCCAACAAATTCAAGGTTGTTGATTTCTTTAATACATTTGATATGTATCTTTCCTAAATGTCCTGCTCCAAGTACTCCAATTCTTAACATAACGAAATTTTTTTGCAAAAGTAATTTTATTTGGTCAATGAAATAAGTATTTTCGCAAAATAACTTAACTAACTTTTCAACAGGGTTATGATTGATTCTTATAAACACAAAGGGCTTAGAAAGAAGCTTGTTGAAACTATTGCTAATAAAGGCATAACTGATGCTAATGTGCTTGCAGCTATTGGGAAAATCCCAAGACATTTTTTTATGGATTCTTCATTTCTTGAATTTGCCTACCAGGACAATGCTTTTCCTATAGGTGAAGGGCAAACAATTTCACAACCTTATACTGTTGCATTTCAATCACAAATGCTTCAGTTGGAAAAAGGAATGAAAGTTTTGGAAATAGGCACAGGCTCAGGTTATCAAACATGCGTATTGCTTGAACTGGGAGCAAAAGTATTTTCAATTGAACGTATAAAAGCCTTATATCAAAAAACGAAATTGTTTTTACCCTCAATAGGTTACCATCCTCAATTATTTTATGGTGATGGATATAAAGGTCTACCGGCATATGCTCCCTTCGATAGGATCATTGTTACTGCAGGCGCTCCATATATCCCTGACGGGTTAGTTAATCAATTAAAATCGGGTGGTATTATGATAATACCTGTGGGAGCTGGCGAAATACAAATAATGAATATTTTAAAGAAGAAAGAAGATAATACAATCATCAAAGAAGAATGTGGTACTTTTCGTTTCGTACCACTATTAAACCAAAAAAAATAAATTAAAATTCAATAGTTACACCTAAGGTTGGTGTTGGTTGTCCCGATTTATTTTCAATATACTCAGCCTGGTATTTTGTAGGGTCGTTAGTATCTGTCAATATATTATCGTTTGCATCTCTTACTACATCAAGGATTGGGGCAAATGTAGTTTTAAATGCATACACGTTTTGAATATCGATATAAAATTCCAAAGTGAATTTTTTTAGTAAAACTTTTTTATCAACACGAATATCCAACTGATGTGTAGCCGGTAATCTTTCCGTATTCAGTTTATTATAGTCAGGTGTGCCGGTTTTGTTGATATTCCAAATGGCTATTGTCCGCGATAAATCAAAATTATATGGTGTATACGGATTTCCTAAAGCAAAGCGCCATTTAATTCCTGCTTCCCAATTTTTTTTGAAAGTTTTTCCTGTGGTAATATTTATGATATGAATATTGTCCCATGAAGAAGACACCCATTTGTTATTTTTATCACGAAACTCACTGCGGACAAAAGTATAGCTGAGCAATCCATAAAGCCCTTTGAATAATTTCTGTTGAATTAATAGTTCAGTTCCAAAGCTTCTTCCTGATGATGTTGATGTAACAGCCGTATTTCCTATTACACCATAATCACTACCTAAATTTGCCATGGAAATGGAATCGCTAAGAATGAATGGATAATGGCTATATAATTTCAGGAAACCTTCTAAAGTAATTTTCATATTCTTTTTTGTCTGATATTCCATTCCACCGACAAAATGTTTTGATTTTATATAACTTACATTATTTTCTTTATTCACAAAAAGACCCTCATTGTTGCGGTAACCTAAAACTGTATATGGAGGTAATTGGTAATATATTCCTGTATTGGCATTAATAGTAATGTTTGTAGCCAAAGAATAGGATAACGATAAACGTGGAGATAATTGATTTAAAATATTTCTTGTTGATTTGGAAAAATCAGCAGCATCGCTTCTTATTCCTATTGAAGCGGCTAATCTACCTTCCATGAATGTAGTACTCATCTGTCCGAATAATCCATATTTTAAAACATTAAGGTTTGAACTGAAATTGATAGTGTCAATACTATTGTTTATAGTGATTTTCTGAAATGTTGAATTGGAGTAATGAGCATATTCGATGTTGCTGCCGTATGAAAGCTTAATATCATTTGTTCTGATGGTTCGTTCAACTCTTAGTTTATTCTCAGCTTCCTGCGATTTATAATTAAGAATTTTGTTTGAAGGGTTTTCAATATTATTTAAATATTTATAAGTTTCATTATTAAGCATATTCCTGCTTAAAACAAAAGTTGTATACCCTTTTCCGCCAAAGTGAACGAATTTAATTCCATTAGCATAATTCCACTGAAAATATTCGGGCAGATAACCTAAAATATATTTTTGTTGTTTGGTACCGCTCTCTTGTAAAGAAGTATTTAAAACAGAATTGTCAATAGCGCCAATACCGATGAAAGTCAGTTCGTTCTTATTATTTATTTTCCATTTGTATATAGCTTGAAAATCGTTGTATATAGGTAGAAATGGCAACCCGAGTGCTTTAAAAAGAAATTGTAGATAGGAACGGCGTGCCGAAGCCAGAAATGTTGCATTTTTATTAGCAGGTCCTTCAAGAGTAATGCCGATATCGCTTGCTCCAATTGTAAACTTTCCGCCAATTCTATCATCGCGTCCATCGATATATTTAAATTCCATTACTGAACTTAAAGCATTGTATCGGTTAGCCGGGAATGCACCGGAATAAAATTCCACTTCCCTGATGAAATCAACATTTATCATTCCAACAGGCCCACCCGATGAACCTTGTGTAGCAAAGTGGTTGATGTTAGGTACTTCTATTCCATCAAGAAAAAATCGATTCTCATTTGGAGCTCCGCCTCTTATAATAATATCATTTCTATATGCAGGCGAAGGAGCAACACCGGGAAATGACTGAATTACTTTTGAAATATCCCTGTTTCCACCGGGGTTTCTTGATATTTCAGTAACACCAATGGTGTTTAATGATAATGGCGTTTCTTCCTTTTTAATAAAAGGACTGGATTTAATTTCTACTTCTTTCAGATTGCTTATTTTTTCTTCAAGTGCAAAATTAACTTCAGCATGTTTTGTATTGGTTACTTCAATTTCGCTGATTGTTTTTTGTTCAAAACCCACAAATGAAGCGCTTACATTATAGTATCCCGGAATAAGACCGTTGAATTCATAGTTGCCGTTTGCATCAGTTAGGGTAGCTACTGTAGTGCCGGTTATTGCAACACTTACATATGCAAGAGGTTCATTAGTAATTGAATTATAAACTTTACCGTGAATTTTTCCTTGTGAGAAAAGAAAAACCGGAAAAAGAAACAGAAATAATGATATATATATAGTTCTCATAATGATTAAATTTTTTGTAAAAGTAATTATATTATTTATAATGGTTCTAAATAATATATTTAAAAATAATTAACATAATATTTTCTAAATATTGATTAGTAGAATATTAAGCTACAATTTTTATAAACTTGTCTATGATATTTTAAGATATTTTTTTTATACAACAATAAATATATAAGATATTTTTTTTATACAACAATAAATATATAATTTTGCAGTACTCTTTTATTGAAATATTTTTTATTGTAATTCTCATGAATTGATTTTAAATAAAATTTGTAGTAAAAAAATATATTTAACATAAGGGTAATAACTTTTTTTAGTGTATTTAGTATAAAAGTAAATTAAATAAAAATATTAAATCAAAATCAATTAATAACCAAAAAAACAAAAAAATGAAAAAAGTAAAAATTGCTTTATTGATGCTTTTGGCAGCAGTTATCATACTGCCGTCATGTAAAAAAGGTGAAAACGATCCATTCCTTTCATTAAAAACAAGAAAAGCCAGAATAACTGGTGAGTGGGAACTTAAAGAAGGTACTATTACCGGAGTTAATTCAGGGACTACATGGACAAGAACATTCAATGGAACTACTTGTACTTTGACATCAGGAAGTTTTAACAGTACTGCTCCATATACCCAGAAAATTACTATAGTTAAAGATGGTACATATAAAATTGACATAAATGATGATGGCGATTTAAGTACTGAAGAAGGCGACTGGTATTTTGGCAGAAAAAATAAAGATTTAGATGTTAAAACAAAGGAAGTTGTTGTTTTTCATGAAACACAATATACTAGTACATCAGGTACTACAACTACAACCACTACTTATACAGGTTCTTCATGCCCTATTAGCACCATTACAATTGATGAATTGAAGAATAAAGAAATAATTATTAAATATGATGGCTCATCAACAGGTTCATTTACTTCATCATATAGTGGCACTTTAACTTATAAACAATAATATTAAAATTAATTAAAAAAAGTCTCCTTCTATTTTATTAGTAGGAGACTTTTTTATTATAATCAAAATATCATGAAAACAACAAAATTTATTTTATTGTTTATTTTATTATCATCTATATTTTTTTCCTGTAAAAAAAGCGAAAACGATCCGTTTATTTCATTAAAATCAAGAAAAGCAAGAATTACCGGAGAATGGAAACTTACAGAAGGGTATACCGAAGTAACTTCAGCTACCGGTACTGATACATATACAATTACTGGTGGAAATATTACTTCAGTTGAGAACGGTATTAGTATTACTCAACCTTATTCCGAGGTATATAATTTTAAAAAAGACGGAACGTATAATTATACCTGCAATACAGATAATGGTAATGATGTGGATTTTGAAGAAGGTTCATGGACATTTGGGACAAAAAGTGCAGATATGGATTTAAAGGCAAAAGAAACAGTTTTACTTTACATAAAGCATTATTCTTCTGATAACTCAGGAAATAATTATTCCTATACATACGATGGAACAATTTATCCGGTTCATCGCATAACACTTGATATGCTTAAAAATAAAAAAATGACCATAATTATTGATTATACTTACCAGGATACAAATACATCGTATACCCGAAAAGGAACGATGACATATGAAAAGCAATAAATTGTTTAAATAAAAATCCAAGAAAGTCTCTGCATGCAGAGACTTTCTTATTTTTGCCGCATGTTAAGAAGATTATTTGATATTATTCAACAGGTGTTTGTGAAAACAGAAGCAGAATCCATTGCATACAGAACAAGTATCTCAAATAAAAGAGCAGATAGAAAAATTATTTGGGTTGCAGTGATCAGTACTGTTTCATTGGTTTTTATTGAATACATTGGAAAATATCCCGGGTATGCAAACCTGATAGCTTTTTTCAAATCAATCGGGTTTGAGAGTGCATCTGAATTTCTTTCGGAATACATGGAAAGAAAAGGAAATGTTCAGTTACATTGTTTGGCATATTGGATTTCAATAATAGTAATATTTTACCTGGTGATTCCAATACTGATAATCAAATTGGTTTTTCGTGAGAAATTAAGTGATTATGGTTTAAGGTTCGGGAATTTAAAAAAGGATTATGGAATTTATTTAATAATGCTGCTTGTAATGCTGCCATTGGTATTTGCAATGTCGACCACTCATTCATTCCAGTTACGATATCCTTTTTATGAGCTAAAGCCTGATGAATCCTTGTTTCCTAATTTCTGGATTTGGGAATCCATGTATTTTATACAATTCATAGGTGTTGAATTTTTTTTCAGAGGGTTTATATTACATGGAAGCCGCAGACAACTTGGGTTTTATTCGATTTTCTTTATGGTGATTCCATATTGTATGATTCATTTTGGAAAACCGATGTCCGAAACTTTTTCAGCCATACTTGCCGGAATAGCTCTGGGAGTGCTGAGTTTAAAAAGCCGTTCAATTATTCCCGGTATATTGATCCACTATAGTGTGGCTATTGCAATGGATTTTGCAGCATTATACCATAAAGGATATTTTTGAAAATCAGAAATTAATGCGAAGAACAAAAATATTTTTTAAAGAACTATTTATCGATACCTGGAAAACTGCGGTATTGATGTTTAAAATTATGATCCCTGTTTCGATAGGTGTGAAGATTTTACAGGAAACAGGTGCCATTGAATATATAGGTATAGCACTGGCGCCATTGATGAAACTTGTTGGATTGCCCGGTGAAATGGGCCTGGTGTGGGGTACATGTATGATTACAAATTTATACGGTGGTGTTATTGCTTTCATGAATTTAGCCCCGGTTTATCATTTAAGTGTTGCGCAGACTACGGTTATATTTCTTATGATGCTGGTTGCGCATACTTTTCCATTAGAATTGCAAATAGTAAGAAAGGCCGGTGTTAAATACATAACCATGTTTATATTTCGTTTTGGATTTGCTTTTATAATGGGTTTTGTTTTGAATTTAGGTTATTCATTATTCTCAATATTGCAACATCCTGCAATTATCACATGGAAACGGGAAGTTGTTGCCAATCCAACTTGGCTGCAATGGGCCTTGGGGGAATTGAAAAATTATGGGATGATCATGCTCTTTATTTTTTCATTATTGTTGCTAATAAAGATTCTAAAAAAAATAGGTGTTATTGATTGGATAACTCAAAGGCTGAGCCCGATACTTCGTTTGATGGGAATAGGTTCAGAAGTTACCACAATAGCTATAATTGGGATAACTCTTGGAATTGTTTATGGGGGTGTTCTTATAATCAATGAATCGAAAAATAAGAATATTAACAAGCGCGATATTTTTTATTGCCTTGCATTAATGGGATTATGTCATAGCCTTATAGAAGACACTATCCTTATGCTGGCATTGGGAGGGCATTATTCAGGAATATTAATTTTTAGGTTAATAGCATCGTTCCTTATTATATGGGCCATCGTTAAGATTACTTCAAAATTTTCTGATGCAAAATTTATAAAATATTTTTTGGTAAAAGAAAAACCCAACGTGGCAAATGATTGATATAATTAAATAAAATATAGAATTAACAAGTGTTGCATGATAAAAAATAAATGGGTTTTAGTTTTAAATATAAGTGCTGTAATTTTTTATTTCATTATAATTTCTAAACTAGGTGGTCGGGAATTTATAAAGAACAGTTTGTTCAATACCGTTGATTCAAATGATTATTTATTATACAGTAAATGGATAACCGGTGAGGGTGATTATTGCAGTCCTTACAGAACTTTCTTTTATCCATTAATAATGATGATGTCGATGAAAACCGCCGGACTAGTGGGTTTGTGGGCTATGCAGTTTTTCTTTTGGCTGGCAGCATGTAATTTAATTTTCTTTACGATTTTTAACATTACAAAAAATATTATTCCTTCTGTTATAGCATACACTCTTGTTGTATTAAATATTTCTCTAATAGTATATACTGCTAACGGTCTAACAGAAATAACGGTTTTCTTTTTACTTTCATTATTCCTTTTTATACTATTAAAAGTTTTAAGAAAACCGAATAATATCAATATGATTTTTGCCTTGCTCTTTGTATTGTCGTTGCTGGTTGTTACCAAACCAGTATATCAAATAGTATGGTATATTACTGTTTTAATGATTTTATTTTTTATACGAAAAGATATTTTAAAAAAACCTGTAATTATTCTCTTGATAATTCTTGCATGTTCTCCGATTCTAATTCAAAAAATAATAATAAAGAAAACATATAACACCTTTTCTACAACAAAGATTGCAGATTATAACCTTAGAAATTATTTTTTTAGAAAAGTAAAATATTATGATGAAAATCATACTTTGAAAAATTTTGATTTGCTTCCTGATAGTGTACATACCCGAACAACTGCCGAAGCTCAGCATTATACAAAATCAGGAATCATTAATTTTATAATTTATCATCCCTTTTCTTCAATGTCAGCATTCTGGGATAATATAAAAGATAATCATCGTATGGGAAATCCATTAATAAATAAAAGGAATAATCCTAAGCTTTATAAATGGACACAAAATATAAATGATAAGTTTTTTTACATTCATTTATTAGCTTTAATTGTTTGGAGTACATTTTTAATTATAAAAATTAAACAAAGAAATAATTTGCATTATCAATTTGTGTTTTTTTGCGGGTTGCTTTCCTTTTACACATTGTATTACGTGGGAATTACTTTTTGGGCAGGCGACAGGCTTATTGCTCCTGCTATTGCAGCATGGAGCGTTTTGTATATTATTTTATTTTTAAATGTTTTTAAATTAATAAAACCGGGAAAGAATATTCTGTAAAAAAAGAAAGAAAAAAACTGGAAGATTTTGAGCGGTAAATGGGTCTCGAACCCACGACCTTCAGCTTGGGAAGCTGACGCTCTACCAACTGAGCTACTACCGCATGCTGCAAAATTAAAAAAGTTTTATTAATAATGACAAATTCGGAATGAATTACTTTTTTTATTTTTTAATGCAAATCTGTTCCGTATCGGTATAAACAGTTTCAGAAAGAATAGAAATATTTTTAACAAAGTATTTTATTTAAAAAATCATATAATGTTTAATAAGTTGGATGATATTCAATGATTTGTGTTGAAAAAACAGAATAAATCCAAATGAATAATAATTACCTTATTTACACGTTTTGTAGTTCAATATTAATTTATAACTTTGCACGATGTTTTTGAAAAAGGCTCTGATATTGTTTTTTGTTACTTCATTATTTTACTCTTGTGGTGATTTTCACAAAATAATGAAGAGCACCAGTCTTACCGATAAGTATGCTGCTGCCGAGAAATACTACCTGAAAGGTGATTATTTCCATGCACAGCAACTGTTTGATGAATTGATTACCTACTACAGGGGGACTGCACAGGCTGAAAAAATTTATTATTATTATTCCTATTGTTATTATGGTTTGAACGATTATGTTTCAGCAGCATATTATTTCAGCACGTTTGTTACTACATATCCAAATAGTAAGTATACCCGCGAGTGCCAGTATATGAGTGCTTATTGTACTTATCTTGATTCACCTGATTATTCACTCGATCAAACCAACACAACTGCTGCAATCAAGGAATTACAGCTTTATGTGAATATGTATCCCAAAAGCGATTCGGTTAAATTATGCAACATCCTTATTGATGAATTGCGTTTTAAACTGGAAACAAAAGAGTTTGAGATTTCGAAAATGTATTTCAGAATGGAAGATTACAAATCAGCAATAGTGTCATTTCGGAATACTTTAAAGGATTACCCGTCAACAACCTATAAGGAAGAAATTCTTTTTTATTTAATGAAAGCAAATTTCCTGTATGCAAGCAATAGTATCGCATCGAAAAAAGAAGGCCGTTATAAGGATACTATTGATGCATATGACGAGTTGTTATTAGCCTTTCCTCAAACAAAATACCTGAAGGAAGCGGAATCAATAAATAAGAATGCATTGAAAGAGATAAATAAAATTAGTGGAAATAAAACAACATAATTATGGACTATAAGAAAGTCAAAACAGAAGTTACTACAGTTACACGTGAGGTTACAGAATTTGTGAAACCAACAGGAAATATATACGAAACAGTTGTGGTTTTGTCGAAAAGGGCAAATCAAATAGGAACAGAGATAAAAGAAGAATTGAACGGGAAGTTGCAGGAGTTTGCTACATCATCGGATAACCTTGAGGAAGTATTTGAAAACAGGGAACAAATTGAAATAGCAAAATATTACGAACATTTGCCAAAGCCTACTCTTATTGCAATTCACGAATTCATGAATAACCAGATTTATTTCAGGAATCCGAGTCATGATAGTTAACAGCATTTTTACAAATGCTTAAAGGCAAAAAAATAATTATTGGAATTTCCGGGGGAATTGCCGCATATAAAACCCCTTATCTTATCAGGCTTTTCAGGAAAGCAGGAGCAGAAGTAAAAGTAGTTGTTACAAAAAATGCCTTAGAGTTTGTTACGAAAACAACTCTCGAAACTCTTTCACAAAATAAATTATATAGCAATGTGTTTGGCGAGAATAATGATTATTCCACCGAACATGTTTCTATTTCCGATTGGGGCGATATATTTGTTGTAGCACCTGCCACTGCCAATATCATTGGGAAGTTTGCAAATGGTATAGCTGATGATGCGCTTTCTACATCATTACTTGCATTCTATAAAACAGTGTATATCGCACCAGCAATGAATGATAAAATGTATCAGGTTGCAAGTGTTAGAGAAAATATTTCTTTTCTAAAAAAGAATAATATAAAATTCATTGAACCCCGCGAAGGGTTTCTTGCTTGTGGCGCTGAAGGCAAGGGTAGGATGGAAGAACCTGAAAATATTTTTTCGATAATTGAAAATGATTTGTCTGTAAAAAAAGTTATGTCAGGCAAAAAAGTTTTGATAACCGCAGGACCAACTTATGAAGCGATTGACCCTGTAAGGTTTATTGGCAATCATTCATCGGGATTGATGGGGTATTCCATTGCCGAAGAATGTGCTGATAAAGGCGCTGAGGTTACTTTAATTTCAGGTCCTTCAAAATTAAGCGTTGAAAATAATTCAATTAATAAAATAAATATTACTTCAGCAGAAGAAATGTTTCAGGCAGTAACGAAGCATTCTGCTAAAGCTGATATTATTGTAATGGCTGCTGCTGTTGCCGATTTCACACCACAGAAAGTTGCCGGTACGAAAATCAAAAAGACCGGAGCATCACTTTCTGTTCAGTTAAAACCTACAAAAGATATTCTTTTGCATTTAGGTGAAAAGAAACGTAAAAACCAGGTGCTGGTTGGATTCGCTCTTGAAACGAATAATGCTTTGGAAAATGCAAAAAAGAAACTGAATACTAAAAACCTTGATTTCATCGTTCTTAATACCTTGCAAGATAAAGGCGCCGGTTTTGGTACGAATACAAATAAAATTACTATTGTTGAACGCAATAATAAAATCACTAAATTTGAACTGAAACCAAAGACCGATGTGGCAAAGGATATAGTTAATAAAATTATTCAGCTAATAAAAAAATAATATGCTTTTCAGATCAGCCCTCATTTCAATACTTCTATTTGTTTTTTCGCTGAATATTAAGGCGCAGGAATTAAATTGTATTGTTTCTATTAATACCTCACAAATTCAGAGCAGCGATAAAAGAATTTACGAAACTTTACAGGCTGCGATTTATGAATTCATGAATTCAAAAAAATGGACCAATTATAATTATTCGGCTGAAGAAAAAATAGAATGCACTTTAATGATCACCATTTCTGACAGGACCGCTGATGTTTTTACCGGAACGATACAGGTTCAATCAAGAAGACCCATTTATAAAAGTTCATATAATTCAGTTCTGCTGAATTTAATTGATAAGGATTTTAAATTTAGTTATGTGGAATATCAGCCGCTTAATTATAATGAAAATTCATTCACTTCAAACCTGACTTCAGTACTTGCTTACTATGCTTATGTTATTATAGGTTTTGATTTTGATTCATACCAGTTAAAAGGCGGAACAACTTTTTTTGAAAAAGCGCAGAACATTGTTACCAGTGCGCAGAATGCATCGGAATCGGGCTGGAAAGCCTATGAAAGCGCTTCGCAAAAAAACCGTTACTGGCTTATTGAAAATTTATTGAATAACATTTATTCTCCTATTCGTGAAGGAATTTACAGTTATCACCGTAAAGGACTGGATATGATGGTTGATAATTCAGCAACAGCCAAAACATCCATTACTGCGGGAATTGAATTATTAAAGAAAGCACATGAAGAAAAACCCGGTTCATTTTTAATGCAGCTTTTTTTCCTTGCAAAAGTGGATGAAATTGTAAATATATATTCTACCGCCAGCGCTACAGATAAAACTAAAGTTGCCACCATATGCAAGGCAATTGACCCTTCCAATTCTTCGAAATACAACCAGATTACGAAATAACATTTTTAAATTTTGTAAAAATCTTTTCGCCTGTCAGTAATCACATCGTTATATTCATTAATACTTTTATTATTAGCAAGTGTTTCATCAATTTCAATAATTGAAACATGGGTTTTATCAGTTGGGGCTGATGACAGGATTCTGCCGTCAATGCTGGTGATTTGGCTTGCCCCTGTAAAAGTAAAATCATCATCGCCGCGTTTTTCATTTCCGATCCGGTTTGCTGTTACAGCAAAGATCCTGTTCTCGATACAACGCGTAACCATTGCATTTTGACAATAAGGCATCACCAGATTTGAAGGATGTGCAAGCACCTGCATGCCCTGAAGTGTAAGCGTGCGGCAGACTTCGGGGAATATCCAGTCGAAGCAGATCATGGCGCCAATTTTCACTCCGTTTATTTTATAAACTTTTAATGGCTTGTTACCCGGAGTGAACCATAACTTTTCTTTATTGAATAAATGAATTTTGCGGTATGTGTCAATTACCTTTTTGTCAGAAACAATAAGTAAAGAATTGTAAATTTTATCATTTTCCTTTTCAATGAAACCGGCGACAATAGTAGCATTGGTAAGTGATGATATTTCTTTTAAAAACTCAGCAGTCTGTTCTTCTTTTGTTTCGGCATGCTTGTGTGCTTCTTCCATTGAAATAAAAGTATAGCCGGTTGCAAACAATTCAGGTAATACAAGCAGATCGGCTTTTATACTTTTTAATAATGAGCGAACTCCTTCAAAATTTTTTTCTTTATCTCCGAATACCGGTGAGTTTTGAACGTAACCTATTTTCATAGATTGTAAATATTGAATTGCTGAAATTTTAGTTTTTTATTATTTTTTATTTTTTAAACTAATCAGGACTCTAAATCCAATATAAAGGAAGAAAATCAAAATGATTAGAAAAAATATTTGTTTTCCCTCTGGTGAAAAACCTTGTGTGCTGTCGTAGGGTCTTCCATATTGACTTATGCCTTGATTATAAATTTGAAGAAAAATAAATAGAAACATAAAACTTTATATAATTGCTGATGGTTTTGTTATTTACTTGTATTAAAATTAATAATTTCAAATTTATTATAATCTTTTCAAAAGAACAAATGTTCGTGGCAAGTCAAGCATGAACTGGGGGTAGTAATGTTTTGTATATATCATTATAAATTATATTGTTGTCAAGTTTAAACAAATTAATGTTAGTTTTTGCACTCGTTAGAAACGAGCGCGAACAAGGGAGCGCGAACAAGGTTAATGAGCGTTAGTAAGAGTGAATGGAAATATATTTTAATATGTAAACTACAATATCATAAATAAAATATTTATTGCCTTTAAAAGCATTTATTATCATTAATATTATTAATGATAGCCATATTAAAACAGAAAATAAAAAAATACATTTTGTAAACCACATCTTATTAAGATCTTCCAACCCAAGCAATGCTAAACTATAATAAGCCAAAACCACAAATAAAAAGGGAATTACTAATAAAATTATTGGAGCTAACAAAACAAAAGCAAAATCAAAATTTGAAATATCTGTAATTTGAATAAATAATGATACCGTAATAGAGATTAAAATAATAGTTTTTTTAAAATTCAATTTTGAATTTAAACTTTTAAAATCATTAATTACCTTTTGCAAAAAAACAGATAACTTAGATGGTTTTTTTCCTTTCAAACAACGCAAAGAGAAACCACCGCACTTACCGAAGTTACCCCGGTACACACCGGCACCGTAGCACAACAGACCCCGCCCCCATGCATAGCTTGCAACGTCCTTTGTAGAACTCCACCAGTAACCGCTACATCCGATACTAACGCCGAATGCCCCATTGTCGTTGCGGTAACTACCCGGAAGGGCTGTAAAACCGCTTTCATTGGTTGCTTCTCTATTAAGTGGCTGCCAATGTGTTAAACTTGTTTCTTTAAGTTTGCCGCCAGCAACTAATTCTCCACCTAAATAATCTGTAAGTGTTGTCCATTCTTTATCAGATGGTATATGACAACATAATGGTGCTAATCCTCTTGAATCGTTTACTGCATACCAGTTGAAGAGTTTGCCAAATATTTTACCATTATCAGGGTTGTTGTTGTAATAACACCAAGCAGGTTGTTTTTTATTTCCTGCTTCTTTCCATTCTTCAGCAGTTTTAGCTTCAGGAATAATTTCACCATTTCTAAAATGGCTCACATTAAGGTTTTCAACCATCCATACCTGTGTGCCTATTTTTATAGTATGATAAATATTACCATCAATATCGGTTATAGTTTCGGAAATTTCTCGTATTTCATCAATTTCTGTTTTTTTATCAATAATAGCAGAGTCTACGAAGAAGTATATTAACCAGTATAACGGGCTTCCGAATATTAACCATATTACAGCCCATGATTTTTGTATGTTGTTAAAGTTTATGTGAATTAATATAATCCATACAAACAAGAATAATGTAAACAAAATCCATCCTTTAATAGTTTTGTTTTTTTTCATATTATTTCTAATTTATGAGACAAAATAGTATTTGCTGCCGTTAATTTAAAATATTAATTTAAACGGTTTATTTTTTAGGTAACTATATACGTGTTGGGACTGAAATACAAAATTAAAAATCCAACCTTGCATCAAATTTATGGTTTTTATAGTTTAGCTCATTTATCTCTTTTAATATTTTATCGTCAATATTAAAATCTTTTAATTTTTTAATATCATTATATGAGCAATAAAGAATATCCTTTAAAAATTTTTCTTTGTCTTCTTCTGTTTTTATAGTATTATATTTATATTCTATAAATTTCCCCAAAATTTCTTTTGACAAAATATATTCTTTTCGGTCTTTTTCCATTAAATGCGAATATTCTTTTTTTACAATCTGTCTTACAGAAAATCCTATAATTGTTGCAAACAATATAGATATTATAAGTGATTCCCAGTTCATGGTGTTAAATATTGTATTTTTTTGTGAATAATCTATAAATAAATAACCCGACAAAGAGATTAATAATTCAAGCCAGTTTTTTTTTAAGCGATTTTTAAATTTTTCCATAAGTTTGAGTTTTGATTAACCCAAAGATATTTATTTTTTAATTAACATATTTGTATAAAAAACCTATGAAAAATATAGATGAAAAAGATTTTGCTGTGGTTTTGTCTGCAGTAATTACATTAAGAGATATGGTAGTAAAATCAGATGACAAAAAAGAATTTAACGAAAAACTATTATCTAACATTAAATATGTAAATTATTCATATTATTTAGAAATACAAGATAACATACGTAAATGTAAATTTTATGACGAATTATTTTTTATTTAAATAAAAAATGAAGTAAATAATATCCAATGAAGAACACTGAATTTCCAATATCCAAGTTAAAATTCATCATTCATCATTCGGCATTCGATATTGGATATTGAGTTATTAACCATCAACAAAAAACATTTGCCCAGGCTAGTTGCTCAACCTAACAACCAATAACAAAGTTAAATGTTGAAAGGTGTAGCGGCTAGTTAGGGTTAGAGTAGATAGTTGAAAGAGAAAGCAAAAATCCCATATAAAGTTGAAAGTTCGGCATTAGATATTGAGAAATATTAACCATCAACTCATAACTATTAACTTGACTAGCCGCCCAATCCAACAACATATAACAAAGTCAAAGGGTTAAAGGTTGAGCTACTGGTCAGGTAGATTGTAGGAAGTGAAATGTAAAAATATTTTTCGTGTCATTAATATACTTCGATGAACTTAGCCTGGCCGCACCTTTGGTCCTATTGGGTTTATCGAAATATGGTGCGTTGGAAGAATTTTATATAACCAAAAAACCAATGACATCAATTTGATATTTACTATTTACTATTATATATTTTCTATAAAAGGTCAAAGGTTTAAGTGTGTGGCGGCTGGTTAAGTTTATGGTTGGATGTTGAAAGAGATAGTTAATTCTACATTACATTTTTTACTAAATTTGCATTTATATAAGTTGAATTTTTCTATTTGCTATTAAATATTTTCTATTATCTATTTGCAATAAAAAATGCTTTCACACCTTTCAATAAATAATTATGTGCTGATTGAAAAACTTGAGATAAGTTTTTCAGAAGGCTTATCAATTATTACAGGCGAAACCGGGGCGGGAAAATCTATTTTGCTTGGTGCACTTTCGCTGGTGTTGGGTCAGAGAGCTGATATGCAAGTGTTGTACGATAAAACAAAAAAGTGTTTTATTGAAGCCGCGTTCAAAATTAAAGGTTACGATCTAAATTCTTTTTTTGAAAGAAACGAACTCGATTACGATGATAATACTGTTCTTCGCCGCGAGGTTGGTGCAAATGGCAAAACACGCGCATTTATAAATGATACCCCTGTAACACTTGAATTGATAAGGGAATTGGGAAACATGTTGATTGACATACATTCTCAACATAAAACGCTAACACTACAGGATTCGCATTTTCAACTTTCTTATGTTGATGGTTATGCGCAGCATGATAATCTATTGAATGATTTTTATAAAGAATTCATTATAAGGAATCAATTAAAATTAAAGCTTTATTCGCTGGAAGAAACAGAAAAAAAATCTTTATCAGATAAAGATTATTTTCAATTCCAGTTTGATGAACTGGATTCAGCAAAATTGTTAAACAATGAACAAACAGAACTGGAATCAGAATTAGCGATTTTAAACCATGCTGAAGAAATTCAGCAATACTTTAGCAATGCTTCGGCTTCGCTTACCGAAGGAGAGCAAAATATTTATTCGGGAATATCAGAAATTTTTTCATTGTTAAATAAGGCATCAGCATTATATCCCGCAGCTACTGAACTGGCAAAGCGAATGGAAAGCTGTAAGATTGAAATAAAAGATATTGCAGACGAGATTGAACTATTATCTCTGAAAATAAATCATGATCCATCGCGTCAGCAGGAAATTAGCGAAAGGCTTGATGTTATTTATCGTTTACAACAAAAGCATCGTGTGAATACTGTTGATGAGTTGTTAGTCATAATGAATGATTATTCTGAAAAACTTTTATCCATTACATCACTTACAAGCCAAATTGAAAAAATAAAAAAAGAAATTGAAGCATCGGAAAATATTTTAAAAACCGTATCTGAAAAAATTTCTAAGAACCGCAAAAAGTCGATTGTTCAGATTGAAAAAGGTGTAACATCTGTTTTGCAAAAATTAGGAATGCCCAATGCTGAGTTTGAAATTGAATGCTTTGAACTGCCCGATTATAATGCTTTTGGGCAGGATAAAGTAACCTTCCTGTTTAATGCTAATAAAGGTGGCGAAAAGAAAGAAGTGTCGAAAGTGGCTTCCGGTGGTGAATTGTCAAGGTTGATGCTTGCTATAAAATCGTTAATATCACAGAAAAAACTTTTACCAACCATAATATTTGATGAAATCGACCAGGGTGTTTCCGGCGAAATTGCTGACAAGGTAGGAAGCATAATGAAAAACATGTCAGATACGATGCAGGTAATTACCATTACCCATCTTCCTCAAATAGCAAGCAAAGGCGACTCCCATTTCCTGGTATATAAAGAGTCGGATAAAAAATCGGCATTCACAAAAATAAAATTGCTTGAAAAGAATGAACGTATAAGCGAAATAGCAAAAATGCTTAGTGGTGACGAACTTACAAAAGCAGCAGTTGAGAATGCAAAAGTTTTATTAAAAACGAAAAACTAAAAATCATGTATAATTTACTTAAAGGAAAGAAGGGCATTATTTTCGGTGCTCTGAATGAAAATTCTTTGGCATGGAAAATTGCAGAAAGAGCTTATGAAGAAGGAGCCGTATTTACATTGTCGAATACTCCTGTAGCGCTGCGATTGGGCGAAACGGATACTCTTGCAAAAAAATGCAATTCATTAATTATTCCTGCCGATGCAACCAGCGTGAAAGATCTGCAAAATGTTTTTGAAAAAACAATGCAACGCTTCAATGGGAAAATCGATTTTATTCTGCATTCAATAGGGATGTCGCCAAACGTAAGAAAAAAACTTCCGTACGATAATATCGATTATGATTATTATGCCAAGACCATGGATATTTCGGCAATCTCATTTCATAAGATGATACAGGTTGCAAAAAAGCTTGATGCTATAAATGAATGGGGCTCGGTGGTTGCACTGTCATACATTGCCGCACAACGAACATTGTTTGAATATAACGATATGGCCGATGCAAAAGCAGCCCTCGAATCGATTGCACGTAGCTTTGGATATATTTACGGACGTGAGAAAAAAATTAGAATAAATACTGTTTCACAATCACCTACCATGACAACTGCCGGAAAAGGTGTGAAAGGTATTGACGGATTGATTGATTTTACCGAACGCATGTCTCCTTTGGGAAATGCCACTGCTGATGAATGTGCTGATTATTGCATCACTTTATTTTCCGACCTTACAAAAAAAGTTACCATGCAAAACCTTTATCACGATGGTGGGTTCTCGAGCATGGGGATGAGTGCACGTGCAATGGAAATGTATAACAAAAGTCTTGAATGTAACGAATGCAAGGATAATCCGGCGTTTAGGGATAAGTCGTAAGACACAAGTAGCAAGTAGTAAGTCGTAAGACACAAGTAGCAAGTCGTAAGATACAAGTAGTAAGTCGTAAGACAGAATTAGTGAGTGGAAATTGGAATTAAAGAAATATATTTTACAATTAATGACCACGAATAACTATCACTGACTACAAATGACTCCGCCGTGGCGGAGAATGAAAGCCAGCCTGAAAGACGCAGTCTGGCAGGCGAAGCAATTGAACATTAATAGGTATAGGGGTATAAAGGTATAGGGGTATAGAGGTATAGAGGTATAGATGGGGAATTACACTTTAATATTCTGAATTCTATTCTTATCAATTCAAAAAACATAGCGTCTTTGAGTTCGCTGCGGTGGATAAGTCTTCAGTAAGCAGTATTCAATCAATTTAGCAATTTAGCAATTAAACCATTCAATAATTTGGATTTATGGTATTAATCTTTTAATTTTACTCATCTTACTACTTAATAGATGAGAAAATTATATACACACATTCTTATAATTCTTTTTTTATTAAATAGTTTTTTTATTTTTTCCCAGGATATTTTTATTTGTGATACAGCAGGAATAACAAAGTATACAGCATCATCAATAAGTTTTAAGTGTAATTATTTTTATAATTTCATAAAGGCATCAATAGATTCGGCGCTTATTGATAATTCAAATAAAGTCCCGGTAACTTTTATTGCAACCACAGAAAACAGAATTCTTAATGGTCCGATATTTTATTTTAGAAATGATTCTGTTTTGGTAATGCAGGGTTTTATGAAGAATGGCAAGCCCGACAGCACTTTTATACTTTATCATATCTCACTTGAGAATTATAAAATTATTGCTGCAAAAACTTTTTTCCGAAATGGTTTGAAAGAAGGCAAAGAAATTGAATACAGCAAAAAAGGTGTGATTACTTCTATCTGTCATTATAAAAATGGAAAGCTTGATGGCGATAGCAAACAATATGATGAATATGGAAATCTTCTTAAACAGGGAAGCTATGTAAACGGAAAGAGAGAAGGCGACTGGATAGACAATGATTTGCAAAAACATTATTACACCACTGCGAAATTTAAAAACGATAAGATTTTGTATTCAAATTTGCGGGCGTGTTATGAAAACGGAAAAACCTTTGTTGACGGGAATTATGATAAATATAATAAAAAGAATGGAGTGTTTTATGTTTACGATACCGAAGGCTTTATAGTACGGAAAGAATCATACCGGCACGGAAGACGTAATGGGAATTTTTATGATTATGATAAAGGAAAACTTCTGAAAAGAACAAAATATAAAAATGACAAAATTGTAAAATAATAAAAGGTCATTCCTGAAAACATCCAGGTTTTATACACTTTTATACCGATACGTAACAGGTCGCCGCGGCGACTACAAAAATAATTTTTCAACAAGTGTTACTATCGGCATAACTCGTTCTAATAATTATTTTAAAATGGATAAGAACGAGTATAAATTTTTTAAAAAAATGAAAAATATATTTTTAGTATTTAAGATTTTTTTTCTGATATGTATGATTAGCAGTTGTACTGGTTCTTTGACCAAACATAAAAATCTTACCAAAGTAACATACGATACATTAAGTAAAAATAATAATGATTGCAGTTTGATTCATCTGTTTTATACTTCAGGGTTTGAAAAGAATCATCTTGTCATTAACTGGAATAATTCAATAATTTATAATGATACCATTACTACTGCTCCGAATGGGATGGCTTTACGTTCGATAACCATTCCTAAAAACAACTGCCTTTTGATTGTAAGCATTGATGATGCTTCTTTTAAAGAGCAACTCAGTGGGGATTATTGTAATTTGATTTTCAGCAAATCGAATGATAGCTTGTTCCTTGAATTCACGAATAACAGTCCGCTTTATAAATAAATTATTTCTAAGATTTCGGTTCTCAGTTCTCAGTCTACAGTCTTCAATTCTGAACTCTGAACTCTTAATTCTGAATTCAAACTAACTATTTCACTTTTGTCTTTTCCATGTTTTTCCTAAGCTTCATATTCACTATTTCTACGCCGAGTGAGAAAGCAACAGCAAAATAAACATAGCTTTTAGGAACTTCATGATGAGTTGCATCGGCTATTAAAAGGAATCCGATAAGAATTAAAAACGATAATGCCAGTACCTGGAGTGTAGGATGGCTTTCAATAAAATCGCCTATCTTACCAGCAAATATCAGCATGATGAAAAGAGAAACAATAACAGCCATGATCATGATGATAACTTGTTGAGTCATTCCTATTGCCGTTAAAATGGAATCGAAAGAAAAAACAATATCTATTAATCCAATTTGAATAACGATACTGACAAGATTTTTTTTAACATGACCGAAAGGAGTATCGTGTGTTGCTGATGCCACTTCGTTCACTTTATGATGAATTTCGGAAGTGCTTTTAGCAATAAGGAAAAGTCCGCCGACAAATAAAACAATATCGCGACCGGTAACATTGAAATCGGAAATAGAGAACAGCGGTTGTGTGAATCCTATTATCCATGTAATGCCCAATAGCATGATGATCCGAAATATCAGCGCTAATCCAATTCCTGCCGCCCTGGCTTTTGGTCTTACATCATTTGGCAGCTTGTTGGTGAGTAATGAAAGAAAAATAACATTATCAATTCCCAATACTACTTCCAGGAAGCTAAGGGTTAAAAATGCGATCCATGTTTCTGCATGAAGAAAAATTTCCATATGAATTCCTTTGCTGCAAAATTATACTAAAAATCAATATTTGCTAAGTATATGTTTTTGAAATTCTTAATGGTGAAAAAATCTTGTTTTGTATTTAAACAGAAACTATTACTTTTGCACCTTAACAAAAAACAAAACTGATGGAAAGTAAAAAAGTATTAAAAGGTGGTGAGTTTCTTTTACGAGAATCTAAAGCTGCTGATGTTTTCATTCCCGAAGAATTTGATGAAGAACAAAAAATGATATCAGGCATGTGTAACGATTTTCTGGAAAGAGAAGTATTTCCTGTGCTTGATAAAATTGATGCAATGGAACCCGGATTGATGAGAAGCCTGGTTGCTAAATCAGGGGAGCAGGGTTTGCTGGGTATTTCAGTCCCTGAAGAATATGGTGGTTTCGGACAATCATTTGTTACATCAATGCTGGCTTCGGATGTTTTGGGCGCAGGTTATTCTTATGCAGTAGCTTATTCAGCTCATACAGGAATTGGGACTTTACCTATCCTGTATTACGGCTCGGAAGAATTAAAACAAAAATATTTACCCAAACTGGCATCTGGGGAATATGCAGGTGCATACTGCCTTACTGAACCTAATGCAGGTTCTGATGCTAATTCAGGAAAAACAAAAGCTGTTCTTTCGGAAGACGGGAAACATTATATTTTGAACGGACAGAAGATGTGGATCACTAATGGCGGTTTTGCTGATGTTCTGACTGTTTTTGCAAAAATAGATAATGATAAAATATTAAGCGCATTCGTTGTTGAACGCAATTTCCCCGGTGTTTCATTCAACCCGGAAGAAAAGAAAATGGGGATAAAAGGTTCATCAACCGTTCAGATATTTTTCAATGATTGTAAAGTTCCTGTTGAAAACATGCTTGGTAAAAGAGGCGAGGGTTTCCGCATTGCATTGAACATTCTCCATATCGGACGAATTAAACTTGGTGCTAATGTTTTGGGAGCTTGCAGAAGATCGATAATGCAATCGGTAAACTATGCTAATGAGCGCAAACAATTTGGTTCGCTCATTTCTAATTTTGGTGCCATAAAATATAAACTTGCAGAACAGGTTATTCGCTTTTTTGTTGCTGAATCTTCGCTTTATCGTACCAGCAAGAATGTTGATAATACTATAAAACAACATATATCTGAAGGAATGCCCAAGCCGCAGGCATACCTTGAAGCGCTTGGCGAATATGCTATGGAAGCAGCTATCCTTAAAGTATTAGGTTCGGAAACGCTTAATTATATTGTTGATGAATTTGTACAGATATATGGTGGTATGGGTTACTCCGCCGAAATGCCTGCCGACAGGGCTTACCGCGATTCACGTATCAATCGTATTTTCGAAGGCACCAATGAGATCAACCGTTTGGTTGCATCGGATATGTTCCTGAAAATGGCTAAGAAAGCCGATTCTAAAGTGTTCGATATTTCAAAAGCCATATATGAACAATTAGACAGCATAAAAGAAAATGGTACAACTGATTATTTCGCTAAGAAATATGCGGTGATTGAAAATCTGAAAAAAGCTGCGTTGCTTATGTTGGGTAAAGCTTATGATGCGGTAGGTAAACAATACAATACCGAACAGGAAACCATGATGAGCATTTCCGATATGCTTGTTCAGTTGTATGCTGCCGAATCAGTAGTGCTGAGAGTGGAAAAACTGAAAGCGTTGAAGAGTGAGCAGGAACATATTATTTATAAAGATATTTGCGATGTGTTTGTTTACGAAGCTTCATCACGAATTTACAAATCAGCAATGGATGCATTGAATTCATTTGCTACAGGCGAAGAATTCGCTAAAATTCAAAATGGATTAAGAAAACTAACATCTGTTGAGCCTACGAATATTAAAGAAGCAAGAAGAAGAATTGCAAATAAGTTGATTGAGGATAACAGATACAACTTCTAAAATTATTTAAAAAATAGAATTTAAATCGCTCCGGAAATGGAGTGATTTTTTTTGAAATATAGCAATTATTAGTTGATACCAATTGTTAATTTAAAATAGACAACTTACGGCTACCATTCACCCCCTTAAACATTAGATTTGATCTATGAAGAAAAAATAACCATCCACGAACATGTGTTTTAGCCTACTGTAGCTGATATTTCAATTACAGAATTATAATTAATTTTAACCGGGTTTTTAAACGGATAGCTACGTAGTAGTTCAATCTACAGTGTTCAGACCTTGACCTGTTTTATCTATACTCGTTCTAAACAGGTTTGCAAAGGCAAAACTGTTTAGAACGAGTTATACCGTACAGAAAAAAAAT
>DAOQAK010000051.1 GCA_035353855.1 Bacteroidales bacterium
TTTAAGTTTTTTACATACCTTTGTTAATATCTATATTTTTACCGAACTATTAATTTATTATAAATCATTTCAAAGCCTAGTACAGTGTTCGCGGCTGTAATACTCGAATTCAGGGCATGCGTTTCATAGTCATATATAATTATAGTATTACCAACTGCTACATAAAGCTGAGAATAAATATCATCGTATTTTATTACTGAAGCATTAACACCTGAAAGATATGTTGTAAGACTGTTCATGTTGTATTGATATTTATACAAGTTTCCACCAAGAGAAAAAATATAATTGTTTTCATCAATTTGAACTGCATCATTGATTAGTCCTGTTGGTAAAGCATGTGGATCCCAGAAACCATTGTTTGAAATAGAATAAATTTTAACGATACCTTGCCCGTTACCATTTCCAAAAACAATCAGCTCATCATTATTTTTTTGAAACATATTCGTGATTTCAAAATCAGTAGTAAGTTGCTGTTTCATCGCGCCACTTGAATTATAATAAACACCAAACCTTCTTTCCTGACCTGAATAACAGGCATGATCAGCAAAAACATAATCTTCGTTAGCAAAAAGTTTTACAGGATATGAACCTGTTGGAGCCATTGATGCAAATATCTGCGTTCCGTTATTCTGGTATCCTTTAATAGAGCCATTATAAAATGAGCAATAAAAAAGATTATTGAACATTGTATTATTAGTAAAATAAGGAAATGGCGGGTCGCTGACCACCGGCACCGACCATTGCAGAGTGTTTGATGAAACATCATAAATATTCATATCACCATAAATTTTTCCGCAAGTGGAATAAAGCTGGAATTTTGAATTTGATGCAGTAGAGCAATAATCGCTGTTGACATAAAATAAATTCTCAAGACTATCGCCAATAATTTTTCGTTGCAACTGTATGGTAGTACTGTTGAAATACGACATTATATAAATATATTTCATTTCACGGGCTACCTCGCTAACCTGTATTGTTCGGTATTTAGTTACGGTATTTATTCCATCGAAAGCTTTAATTCTTAAGTAATAATTTCCCGATGCTAAAGTAATATCATCCATAATATATAAAAGATTAATGCTGATATTTTTTTCTTCGGGTTTTATTGTTACAGGTGATAGCACAGGGGCTTTATTATTATCGCATACAACAATTTCCACCAGCTCCAGGTTCGTTTCATCTTCGATTGTTGCAACTATCGGTATAGTATCAAGCGCTGAAAATACCTGGTTCTCGGAAGGACTGCTTATAATAACTACCGGCAAAATATCATCCTTATCTTTTCTACATGATGAAAAAATATTTATCAATACTATAAGCAAAATTACTACACGAAATCTCATTTTATAAAATTAGGAATTTTTATGCATTGCATTATGAAAAATAAAATTAATTTTGATTTTTGTAAAAAAATAAAACTATGTTAGAACTTCTCAATCTCGACAATGTACTTTTTCTTGACGTGGAAACCGCGCCAATGGTGGCTGAATACAAACAATTGCCTCCAGCGTATAAAAAACTTTGGGATCACAAAACCCAGTATATGATGAAGCGCGAAGAAGATACTCCTGAAACTATTTTTCAGAAAGCAGGAATCTTTGCCGAGTTTGCAAAAGTAATTTGTGTTTCTACAGGTGTAATGCGGACAATAGAAGGGAAAAGAACATTTCGCATAAAATCTTTTTCCGGTGATGATGAGAAAAAAGTTCTTGAAGACCTTGCAACAATGCTGAACACGAGTTTTGGCAAAAAAGAACAAATGCTTTGCGGACATAATATTAAAGAATTCGATATTCCGTTTTTATCGCGCCGCATGATGGTGAATGGCATCAAACACCCGGCTGTTCTCGACCTATCAGGAAAAAAACCATGGGAAGTTGGTCATCTTGATACTATGGAACTTTGGAAATTTGGTGATTATAAAAATTACACTTCGCTGGAATTGTTAGCTACTTTATTTAACATACCTTCACCCAAGGAAGATATTGAAGGCAGTGATGTTGCCCGTGTATACTGGATTGAGAAAGATCTTCCCCGTATAGTGGAATATTGCCAGAGGGATGTATTTACTGTTGCACAGCTCATGTTAAAATACCAGGGAAAACCCCTTATCAAAGAAGAAGACCTGGTAATTTCAAAATAAGCGCAACTTGATTATTTATTTGTGACTTCTGGTTTTTTAAGACCATCATTTCCTGTATCGAGAACCCACTTCCATTTGCCATCGGTTTGTTTTTCCCATACTGTAACATAGGTTCCTTCACTAGAAATTTCTTTTCCTTCTTTATCTCTTGTTTTAAAAAGCCATGTACCATATGTGTATCCTATATCTGCCGACATTCCCACTTCAGCAAATAATGGCGTCCATGTGAGCGTATATGAGTCATCGTTTTTACCATCATACAATTTTTCAATTTCATTTTTCCCTACGATAGGCATACTATTAGGACGTAATAAAGTCGCATTTTCATCAGCATAATCAATGAATGCTTTAATTTGACCTTTCTTTACAGAGTAATCCGAAAACTCTTTATCTGCATTCAATACAGAAAGTTTTTCTTTTTCAATGTCGGGTTTTTCTTTACATGAAAAAAAAGAAAAAAGTACAATGAAAGAAAGTGAAAGAAAAAGTTTATCGTATCTCATAAAATATTTTTTTTCGATTCATCGCAAATATAAGTATATAAATTTCAATGTTACAAGACAAAAACACAGCTTAAAAAAAATTCAAATCGGGTTTTAGTGATACTTCTCCCTTGGGGCATAGAAGTTTGAACCTGTGGCTTAACTTTTTATTTACAATAATTCACATAAGTTTTCGTTACTTAGTACATTATTTATAAATCCAAATGAAGAATCTCAACTTATCAAAATCGTCATTTATTCGTGGGTTACAGTGTAAAAAGTCATTATATCTTTATAAAAATTTTTATAATTTACGCGATAAGCTTTCCCCAGAAACACTTTCAAAATTCTCACGCGGACATAATGTAGGAATACTTGCACAGCAGCTTTTCCCCGATGGTGTAAACATGCAACCTTATTCCCCTAAACAATACGCACGTTCAGTAACACGAACAATGGAAATGATTTCCGGTGGCTCGAAAACAATATACGAAGCGGCTTTTAGCTATAAAGATGTAATCGTGTTTTTGGATATTTTAAATTTTGAAAATGGGAAATGGCATGCATACGAAGTGAAAAGCTCTGCAAGTGTTTCTGAAACATATAAAATGGATGCTTCACTTCAATATTATGTGATTACCAATTCAGGAACAGCATTGAATTCTTTCAATATCATCTACATAAATGAAAATTATAAAAGACAAGAGCAGCTTGACATTAACAAGCTTTTTTGTTTTTACGATGTATTGAATGAAGTAAAAAATAATTTAACTTTTATCAGCGAAGAAATTGACAAGTTCAAAACATTGCTCAGCAACAAAGACATTCCTGATGTTGAAATTGGCACACACTGCAGTCGTCCCTATTTATGCGACTTTTACAACTTTTGCCGAAAAGATATTCCTAAAAATAATTCAATATTTTCAATTCCTTCATTAAGTGAAAGAGAACAATATTCATTATATAAAAAAGGAATTACATCAATAGAAAATATACCTGGTAAAATGGAACTATCAGGCATTCAAAAAATGCAGATTGATTGTCATATTAAAAAAACCGAATTTGTAAATATTGAAGAACTAAAAAAATATTTTTCAAAAATTAAATATCCATTGCTAATTGCCGATATTCAATGGTGCAAAACAGCAATACCAGGCAGAAAGAACATTAACCCATACCAGCACGTACCCTTTTCGATACAATCTGTTTTGATCGATAACAATGGAAATGAAACAGGAGCATGTAATTATTTCCAGGAAGATTTTCATTTGAATACCGAAAAATTATATCAAAATATTTTCGATGAATTCAATAAAGCTTCAACAATATTATGTTTCAGTAAACCACAAATGATCTGCATATTGCAAACATTGTGTAATGATGGCTATTTAAAATCATCTCAAATAAGTGATTTTGAAAAAAGAATGATTGATATGGAAACTTTTTTTAATGAAAACATTTATTACAACCCTTTGCTTTCGTCGGAAAATGAGCTACAAAATATTGCACGTCATATTTTCAAAACCAGGATATCACGCGAAATGCCCTCGTCCGATATTATCGCATCTGATTTATACGATTCACTACAGGTGGAAACAGACATGTTCAACCTATTGGAGATTAAAGAAAAACTCAATGAATACGCCAACTTCAAGCTCGAAACCATTAAAAAGTTTTTCTTCTATTTAAAAGGAAAAACAACCTCCTGAATTGTTAATAACTATTTTTGTTAAAACCTATTTGAAGCAGGGAGTGAATTTGTATTTTTGCCCTCTATGAATGAATCAAATAATCAACAGGAATCAACTCGTAAAAGAGTAAAGAAAAATAATACTTACCCCGCAACTCTTGAGCAAGGCAAACTTCAGCCACAAGCGGTTGAACTAGAGGAAGCAGTACTGGGTGCATTAATGCTGGAGAAAGATGCGCTTACTTCGGTTATTGACATGTTAAAACCTGACGTGTTTTATAAAGAAGCTCATCAGAAAATATACAGGGCCATTCTTGATCTTTTTGAAAAAAGCGAACCTATCGATATTCTTACCGTTACCAACCAGTTGAAGAAAAACGGTCATCTTGAAATGGTAGGTGGCCCCTATTATATTACCCAGCTTACTTCACGTATAGCTTCATCAGCAAATATTGAATACCATACCCGTATCATTTCGCAGAAATATTTGCAACGTGAACTGATACGTATCTCCACTGATATTATTCACGACGCTTTCGAAGACACTTCTGATGTTTTTGAATTGCTTGATGCCGCAGAAAGAAATTTATTTGCAGTAAGCGAAACAAATTTAAGACGCAGTTACGAGAAGATGTCTGATTTGATTCGTGATGCAATTGAACAAATCAATAAGGCTCGCCAGCACGAAGACCATTTGATTGGAGTCCCCAGTGGTTTCATGGAACTCGACAGGCTTACCGCAGGATGGCAGCGTTCCGACCTTATTGTTATTGCTGCCCGTCCCGGTATGGGAAAAACAGCTTTCGTACTTTCTATGGCCCGCAATATGGCTGTTGATTACAAAAAAGCCGTCGCTTTTTTTACACTTGAAATGAATGCCCTGCAATTGGTAACTCGTTTGATTTCGAGCGAAACACAAATTTCTGCTGATAAATTAAAAAAAGGTACACTTGAAGAATACGAATGGCAACAGCTTCATACAAAAATTGCAGCCCTTACCGATGCTCCACTTATAATTGATGATACTACCGCTTTATCCATATTCGAATTACGTGCTAAAGCAAGAAGGTTAAAACAACAACATAATATTGAAATGATCATTGTTGACTATCTTCAGCTGATGCAGGGCAATGGCGATAATAAAGGGAATCGCGAACAAGAAATCAGTACCATTTCACGTTCATTAAAAAGTCTTGCTAAAGAATTAAATGTTCCTGTAATTGCTCTTTCGCAATTAAGCCGAGAAGTTGAAAAACGCGGAGGTTCTAAACGACCTATCCTTTCCGACCTTCGCGAATCGGGCGCTATTGAACAAGATGCCGATATGGTTGTTTTCCTATATCGTCCGGAATATTATAAAATAGAAAATTTCGAAGACCAAATGCCAACCAAAGATATGGCCGAAATTATTGTTGCCAAAAATCGTAACGGTGCACTGAAAGATATACGTCTTCGTTTTATCGGGCGCTTTGCAAAATTTGCCGACTTCGAAGCTAATGAAGACTTTACCGGGTACCAGCAATACAGCGACAACGACTCTCCTACGCTTACACTTCCTTCAAAAATGAATAACATGAAGGATGATGAAAGTGCCCCATTTTAAATATTTCATATAGCCACGACCTTTAGGTCGTGGGTTGTATAAAATAACTAAACGGGCTTTAGCCCATAATTTCTATTAAGGTTAAAAGGTGTAGCAGCGAGTTAAGTAAATAGTCAATAGGTTATGAAAACTCCTTCAACCAAAAGCATTCAACCAAACCAGCAGCCTAACCCAAAAACATAGAACTTTTTTTCAATTTGATATTTTCTATTTTCTATCATCAATTTTCTATGTTATCTTTTTTTTCATCTGTTTATATTTTATGTTTTTATAGTTACTCGCTCGCACACCCGATATTCATCGGGGCGCAACACTGGCTTGCTCGTGAATATCCATGCTTTGTTTTTTCCTTCACTTATTTTAATCATTTTGTTTAGTGTAATACCAATTGTTAATTTAAAATAGTCCAAAGGATATTTTAAATTTTACAATGGTTATGTCGATGACATAGATGTTTTAGTACAATTTATTGGACTATTACATATATACAATCGGTATAAATTTTTCGTTTGCATGGATATTTCATGTTAATTTTTGTTAGTATTTTTTAATAGCATATTTTTTAATGTAAATTTGCGTTACTATTTACGTGAATATAAAATAATGAAACGCACACTCATTATATTTTTCCTGACAACATTTTCTTTATTTGCGAAAGCGAATTATATATTTATTACCATGGGTGAAGACCAGAAGAATCATCTGAAAGCCTACGGAATTGCTTATTACGCTTTGCAAAAAGATATTGAAATAAGCTGGTTGCTTAATTATGAAGGTGGAAGTTTTATGATGCCTTATAGCGAAGTTATAGAAAAAGAAAGCATTATCAGGGGAATAACTTATGAAATTATTGCAAACACTCAGGCAAGTGCTATATTAGCTGAAATTGCCGACGCTGAAGTAAATATGGATGAAGTGAAATTACAGAAAGCGCCAAAGATTGCCGTATACTCACCGAAAAATAAGCAACCCTGGGATGATGCAGTAACACTGGCTTTGACGTATGCCGAAATTCCTTATACTGTAGTTTTTGATAAAGAAGTAATGGATGGCGAATTGCCATTATACGATTGGTTGCATTTGCATCATGAAGATTTTACAGGACAGTATGGAAAGTTTTGGTCAGCATATCAGAATGCCGCATGGTATAAGGAAGATGTAAAATATAATGAAGACATTGCAGCATCGCTTGGATATAAAAAAGTATCGGAATTAAAATTAGCAGTAGCAAAAAAAATAAGGGATTTTGTTGCTGGTGGTGGTTATTTATTTGCTATGTGTTCCGCCCCCGACAGCTATGATGTTTCGATGGCTGCTGATGGTGTTGATATTTGCGAAAGCATGTTCGATGGTGATGGTATGGATGCTAATGCACAGAAGAAACTGAATTACGATAACTGTTTTGCTTTTACCGATTTTATTATTAGTACAAATCCTTATGAATACGAAATATCATCTATTGATGTAACGCAAGGCAGAAAGGTATTACAGAAGGATGATTATTTTTCGCTGTTTGAATTTTCAGCAAAATGGGACCAGGTGCCAACCATGCTTTGCCAGGACCATACTATGATAATTAAAGGATTCATGGGACAAACAACAGCATTCCGTTCCGATGAAATAAAATCGAATGTTCTGATAATGGGCGAAAATAAAGCTGCCGGCGAAGCCAAATATATTCACGGAGAATACGGAAAAGGAACTTTTACTTTTCTTGGGGGGCACGACCCCGAAGATTATAATCATATGGTTGGCGATCCTGCAACCGATCTGAGCTTGTATCCTAACTCGCCCGGATACCGGCTTATTCTGAATAATGTTTTATTTCCAGCAGCGAAAAAGAAAAAACAAAAAACCTGATAAGTTCTTTACCAGGTTTTATAAAATAAATAATAAAAAATTCTGTTAGTGCGTTACATTAGCCACTTCTTTAGGGTTGTGTTTATGTTTGAAAAGTACTGCAAACAAAACAGCAACCACCAGCGAATACGCAGCAAATGCAATCCAGATGCCTTTCCAGTCTTTACTTCCATCAGGCAGCATATAATATTGGTCAATAATAATTCCACTTATGCGGCTACCAAGAAAAGCGCCAAAACCATTGGTCATCATCATAAAAAGCCCTTGAGCACTGGCTCTCATGCTCTGGTCGCTTTGTGTTTCAACAAATAAGGAACCGGATATATTAAAGAAATCGAATGCCATTCCATATATAATGCATGATAATACTATCATCCAGAGTCCAGCTCCGGGATCGCCATATCCGAAAAGTCCAAACCTCAACACCCATGCTATCATGCTCATCAGCATTACTTTTTTGATTCCGAATTTTTTCAGGAAAAAAGGAATGGTTAAAATAAAAAGTGTTTCAGATATCTGGGAAATCGACATAATGATAGCCGGATATTTTACAGCAACTAAATCCTTGAAAGCATCTACATTTGCAAAATCGTGAAGAAAAGTATCGCCATATGCATTGGTCAATTGTAATGATGCACCCAGCAACATTGCAAAAATAAAAAACAAAGCCATCTTCGTACTTTTGAATAATGAAAAAGCATTCAAACCTATAGCTTCAACAAATGATTTTTTATGACCTTTTCCCAAAGGCGGACATTGAGGTAAAGTAAAAGCATAGAACCCCAGCAATAATGCAGAAACTGATGACACATAAAATTGCATGGCAGAAGTTTCAATCCCCGAAAGGCTGATAGTCCATAAAGCTACAATGAATCCTATTGTTCCCCAAACACGTATAGGCGGATAATCTTTCACGATATCCATTCCTTTACTTTTCATTGAAGAATAACAAACCGTAATCGACAATGCAAGCGTAGGCATGTAAAAACACATGTTAAGCAACATCACCCAAAACATTGCGGAAGGGTTATTAATCATGGGAACACAAAAAAGAACTATAGCTCCCATAATGTGAAAAGTTCCATACAACTTCTCGGCATTAATCCATCTGTCGGCTATAATACCTGCTATTGCAGGCATAAATAAAGATGCGATACCCATTGTAGAAAAAATTGCACCAAATTCAGTACCCGACCAATGTTTATTTTGGAACCAGTAAGCACCAATAGTAAGCAGCCATGAACCCCAGATAAAAAATTGCAGGAAGTTCATTAAAATTAAACGATTCTTAATGTTCATAATATTTTTCTTTAATTAATATTTTGTGTTAAGTTATTATTGAAATGACAGTCATCATGAGTTCATCAAAGGACGAACCGCATACAGAATGTTCCCATTTCGTATTCAATTTTACATTCTGCAACATATTAGACTTATACTCGTTCTTATCAGGTTTGCAAAAGCAAAACTGGTTAGAACGAGTTATACCGTACAGAAAACAAAAAATATTTTTGCAAACCTTTTTTCTGTCGGTATAACTTAAATTTAGTTTCATTATTTTTAAAAAATGTTTGGCAAAAATATTCTAATTTCTTATTCAGTAAATAATTAAAATGTTAAAAAAAAGACTGTGCAATAATTCCGGCACTGTCTGTAGGGATTAAGCCAATCTCTTACATTTTAATTCTTACCGTTCCCTGGGCGAGAAGATTATATTTATCATCATAAACATATACATTATAATCACCGGTGTGATAGAAACTTATTTTTTTCCAGAAATATGCCCAGCTTGTTTCAACATCCTGGTAAATGATGTTTTCATAATGTTTGGTTCCATAATCATCGAGAGAGTATATGGTATAATGTATTTGTGTGCAATTTACTTCGTGCCCCAGATTACAATAAAAATAGATATAACCTCCATCCTGATTAATAATAAATGATGTTCCGGTTTCAACGGGGTTGCCATCTTCATCAACATCTTCGCAGAAAGATAATGTTTGTGAATGAAGCGTAACGCTGATAAGGGTAAAAAAAAAGAAAAGCAAATACAGCTTTTAAAACAGGGAGTATAATTTTTTTCATATCAATATTTTTTGATACACAAATATAATCATACAAAAGATGAAAAACTTAAAAAATGAAAAAAAATTCTTGGATTTTATTGCCTAATATAAACTCATACTAACCATGTGTAAGAGAAATGCTACCAAGTATCAAATACCAGTTTTTGCTTTTTTGTTTTATGATTTCCTTCGTCCCCGAAAAAAAATTTAACAAACAATTTAAAAATCATTTATGAAAAATAAAACTTATAAAAAAATTGGGAAAAAGATTTCAATAGTTGGATTTTACTTTTTTATTGTGCTTAGCGGATGGGGTCAAACTACCTACTTTTCACAAGGCAGTATTGACCCTACCGTTACATCCAACTGGAATTCCAGCCGTACCGGTGGAGGAACAAGCCCTGCTAATTTTACTTCGGGTGATATTTTTGTAATTCAAAATGGAAATAGCATGACAACAGGTGCTACTTGGACAATTAGTGGTACCGGCTCTAAACTATGGATTGAAAATGGCGGAATACTAACAGCCACTTCTACTATTACTCTTTCATCTGGCACAACTTTTCAAATTGATGACGGAGGAACATACAAACATCAAAATACAACAGCATATGGGACTTCTATTTTACAAGGCACCGAATCATTTGCAGTATCAAGTAATTTCGAAATAAACAACTCAAATGCAACAGGTCCTTCAGGCGGAACTGTGTTTGGTAATTTAATAATAAACTTTATTACTGACCCCGGGAATGTAAACATGAATGGCGCAATCACAACAATCAATGGCAATCTATATATACAAAATACTTCTTCGAGAGAATTAAGGATTTCAACAAATACGTCTATAACATTATCTATCGGAGGGGATCTTATAATTACAGGAGGTACGTTAAATTTTTCAAATGGTAGTACAGCAGGAAAATCTTTCACATTGAACATAGCAGGGAATTATAATCAAACCGGGGGAACATTTACTCATACCAATAGTACAGAAGGAAATGAATTAAAAATAAATTTTACAGGTAATGATAAAACATTTACTCAAAGCGCAGGAATACTCACAAATACTAACATGAACTGGGAAATTATTTCTGAAGCAGCATATACGTTTAACAGTAATTATTCTGTACCTGTCTCTCGATCACTAACAGTAAACGGGACCATAGATTGTGGAACATCTATCATTAGTGGTTTAGGTAACTTTTTTCTTTTTAGTGGAGCAACTTTAAAAACTGCAAACGCTGATGGGATTAATGGCACAATAACAGTTAGCGGAACTAAGGATTTTGATGAAGGAGCTAATTATATTTTTTATGCAAACGGGGCACAATCTACAGGAATTTCACTACCCTCTTCAATAAATAATTTAACTTTAAGTGGCGCATCAAAGCTTGCAATTTCAAATTCAACACTATCCTGTTCTGTTATTACAATTAATAACGGAACAACTTTAACAGTTAATGCAGGTAAAGCATTAACTGCAAGGAACAACACTATCAATAATGGTACACTCTCAATAGAGTCTAATGAATCAGGAATTGGAAGCTTTATTGATAATGGTACCATTACAGGCAGCGGAATTTATAATATGGAACGCTATGTCAGCTCTAATGGCGATTATCACTGGGAATATATTTCTTCGCCTATACCTTCTGCATCATCTGATTTATTTACATCATCATCACCGACTATTCGAAACCTTTATTATTCAAATTAATCAACAAATTCATGGAGTAATTATTCAACAACATCGACAGGTAATTTAGAAGTCATGCGAGGCTATGCAAGAAAATATGTTAATGGAGAAACAGGCAGCGACGATGTGATAACTTTTACCGGAACATCATTAAACACTGGCAGTTTATCCATATCAAATCTTACAGGAACAACTATATCTTCTGTTTTCAACGGATGGAATCTTGTGGGGAATCCCTATCCCAGCGCAATTGACTGGGACGCATCGTCGGGCTGGAGCAAAAGTGATTTTTATAATTCGTATTATGTCCGTACAAATGGTACTTATAGTTCTTACGCATACGATTTAGGAACTCATGATGCAACAAGATATATTCCGCCAATGCAGGCGTTTTGGGTAAGAGCCTTGTCGGAAGGCACATTCACGCTTACATGCAATAACGATGTAAGAGTTCACAGCAACCAAAATATTTACAAACCTGCAAGTACAGACAACACTCTTCATCTTTCAATTACAAATAACACCAATGGATTTGATGATGATACATACATCCGTTTCAAACCAGAAGCTACAGAAAATTTCGACAGTCAATACGATGCTTATAAAATGTTTGCCGATGATATTAATTATCCGCAGATATATACTCATGCAGATAATGATGATTATTCAATAAATAATCTAAGCAACATAAACGGTGAGCGCAATATTCCAATTGGCTTTAAAATATCTGTCAGTGGTCAGTTTACCATTACTGCTGATTTAGTTTCTTCATTCACTGATAACGGAAACACAGTTTTTCTTGAAGATACACAAGAAAATATTCTTCAGGATTTATCAGTCAAAAATTCATACACATTTAATTCTGATGCCACATCGGGTTTATCGCGCTTCATCATACATTTTAACCCGTCAATTACTAACATTACAGAAAATACAGATGAAAAGGTTTGTATTTATTCGTACCAAAATGAAATTCATGTAAAAGCAACAGAAATGCTTGATGGAGAGATAAGCATTTATAATATGTTGGGACAAATAGTTTCAATAAAAAAATTATCAGGAAATAATTCTGCTGTTATTTCACTCAATAAGGAATGCGCTGTGTATACGGTGAAATATACCTCTGACAAAAAAAGTATTACAAGACGAATTATTATTAACAGGTAATTAAAACGAAAGCCGATATGAAAAATAAAGATATTTTGAAAAATAAAAACACTAATTGTAACTATTCAGCAATATTATAAAAATATTATTCAAAAAGTAAAAATTCGAACACTTTATTAACAATTGTTGAATAGTAGCTAACAATTAAGTCGTTGTTTTTATTAGTATTTGTAGAGGTTTGAGTTCCTTTGTAAAAAAAAATTGACATTCGAACAACAACGCATAAAGGAACTCGAAGAAAAAATTGCAATCCTTGAATTGCAAATAAAATTTCTTATAGAAGAAAATGAAAGATTGCGTTATCCGAAAAACAGCAATAATAGCTCAATCCCACCATCCAAAGATGAAAACAGAATAACTAAAAGTAATAGTTTGCGAATCAGTAATGGGAAAAAGCCAGGTGGTCAAAGAGAACATGAAGGCAATACTTTAAGCATGACAAGTACTCCCGATGAAATTATTGAACACAAGCCCCAGTATTGCAATCATTGTGGTAAAGATTTAACGGGCTTCAAAAGTAAAGAAGAAATGCGCAGACAAGTTGTAGATATTCCTCCAATAATACCTAAATATATTGAACACAGGATATTCAGTTGCGAATGTAGCTGTGGACATATCACAGAATCAAGTTTTCCATTAGGAATAAATGCTCCTATAAGTTACGGAAATAATATTGAATCAGTAATTGCATATCTACATACGAGACAATTTATACCTTTTGATAGAATGCGTGAATTTTTTTCAGATATATGTAATTTGCCAATAAGTACAGGTACTATATGTGATATACTGAATCGCTTTTCTGAAAAAGCTCTTTCTGCTTATGAAGTAATAGCCGATAAAGTAAAAAACAGTTCTGTTATTGGTGGCGACGAAACAGGCGCTAAGGTTAACGGTAAAAAAGGTTGGTTTTGGACTTGGCAAAGTAAAATTGCTACATTCATAACATTTTCAAACAACAGAGGCATGGCAACTATAGACGCAACTTTTCCTGATGGATTTCCTCAAGCCATTTTTATACATGATTGTTGGAAAAGTCATTTTAATACTGATGCCATTCGTCATCAAATATGCACATCACATTCATTGCGTGAACTGAAATATTTTGAAGAAAGATATAAATCTTCTTGGGCTACTAAATTTAAATTTTTGCTTTATGATGCCCTGAAACTAAAAGAATCTCTAACTCCTGCCGATTATTTGCAATCAATTTCCAGAAGAACATATTTAGAAAATGTACTCGACAAATTATTAGTTGATGTTATTCCCGAAAACATGAAAGAGGTATTAACTTTTCAAAAACGAATGATCAAGTGTAGAAATTATATTTTTACTTTCCTTTACTTTCCAGACGTACCTCCCGACAATAACGCATCGGAAAGAGCTATCCGTAATATCAAAGTTAAACAAAAAGTATCTGGTCAATTTAAAACTACTAATGGCGCTCAAACTTATGCAATTATTAGATCTATTACGGATACCTGCATAAAAAACAATCAAAATATTTTGGCTGCTTTTAAAACTATTGCTAATTTGCAACCTGAATAGTTACCACTAATTTAAAAAGAAGATATTCAAAACCAGAAATCAATTTCATAAAAATTGATAAAGAAGTTTCAATACTTATGTCATCAGCTAATCCATTCAATAATCCTGATGAAGCATACATCCCAGATGACATTGCAGGACCATTTAAATTTTATAAATCATAATTATCTTATAAAATAGAAAAGCAAACATTTTTAAACTTAAATATTTAATTATTTTCAAATAATTTTTTTAATGTATTTATTAATGAGGTTAAAATAATTTAACAGCAAAAAATAATATCAAAAATTATAATTTTATTACATTTGTTTAATGAATTGATTTTTAATTTGATTTTTAAAATATTTATTTTATGAAAAAACATTTTTACTTACAAAAAACGAAAATGCTATTTATTGCAGCATTTCTTATTAGTGCAGTACAAAATGGATGGGGACAATCTATTTCAATAACAACTGCAGGAGTTGCATTAACCGAAGATTTCAACACCCTTGCAAGTGCTGGTACAAGTTCAACTGTACCTACAGGATGGGCTTTTCTGGAATCAGGCACTGGCGCAAACACCATTTATACTGCTGGAAACGGCTCAGGCAATACTGGAGACACCTATAGTTTTGGTTCTACAAGTTCAAGTGAAAGGGCCTTTGGTGGGTTACAATCAGGTTCAATAAATCCAACTATCGGGGTTTCGTATACTAACAGTACCGGGTATTCTATTACACAGCTATCAATTTCATATTATGGAGAACAATGGAGGATAGGTACTTTAAGCAGAACTGATAAAATTAATTTTCAATACAGTTTAGATGCAACCAGTCTATCAACCGGCACATGGGCATCAGTTACCAGCTTAGATTTTATTGCACCTGTTACATCAGGAACTATTGGCGCACTTGATGGTAATGCAAGTGCCAATCGTACTTTGATAAGCTATACGATTAAAAATATTTACATTGCCAACGGCTCAACATTTTGGATAAAGTTTACCGATACTAATGCAACCGGAGCTGACGATGGTCTTGCAATTGACGACTGGTCATTAACTGCTTATTCACCTTCATTATGGACTGGTACAACTTCAACTGACTGGAATGATGCTTCTAACTGGAACACTAATGCTGTACCAACATCAACAGATGATATCTATATCTCCTCTACCCCTGTTAATCAACCTCAGGTAACATCTGACCCTACAACCCCTGCTCAATGTTATCAATTAATAATTGAAACTGGAGCTACTTTAACAATAAATACAGCAAAAGCATTAACTGTAAATGCAAATACAATTAATAATGGAACAGTTACATTAAAATCAGATGCAACTGGAACTGGTTCTTTTATTGATAATAATAGTGCATTACTTGGAATAGGAACCTATCATGTTGAACAATATTTAACTGGAAGTGGAGGTAATTCTCCGAATGGAAGATACTGGTATGTTGGAGCACCTGTAACCACAGCTCTTAGTGCATCTTTCAATGCCATGGGGGATAATAGATTATGGTCATATAGTGAATTAACTGCATCTTATTCTGAAATAAATGTAAATGGTATTAATCTTACTCCTTTACAAGGGTTTGTTGCAAGACTTGGCGCAACAGAGACCATAAACTTTACAGGAACTTTTAATACCGGGATTATTGGAACTACTGACAATCTTTCAAGAACTGCAACTGGAACATATGATGGTTATAATTTAGTAAGTAATCCTTACCCTTCGGCAATTAATTGGGGATGCGAGAATACTCCAACAACAGGTTTAACTATGACCAACCTTGGAAGCACAATATGGTACAGAAGTAACGGAGGTTTTGCCACTTATAACTGGTCAGGTGATGGAACAGGTCAAAACTCAGGTCAAAAATACATTCCTGCCATGCAAGGATTCTGGGTAAGAGTTACCGAAGGTAACAGTAACGGAACTCTTATTCTTACAAATTCTACAAGAGTACACAGTTCACAAAGTTTTTATAAACAAAAATCAGAACAAAATATTTTCAGAATAAATGTATCGAATGGAAGTATTACTGATGAAGCGGTAATTGGGTTTTACAACAATGCACAAAATACATTTGAAAGATTTGATTCAGAAAAAATGTTCTACACTGATGATAATGCTCCGCAAACTTATTCTTTAACTTCAGATAATGTTGTTACAGCAATTAACGGACAGCAGGAACTTACATCTGGTGAAGAACGAATAGTTCCGATAGGTTTCTCAACACCTGTTTCAGGAACATTCAGCTTTACAGCAACCAATCTAAATGATTTTGATGCTTCTGTCAATGTATACTTAGAAGATATTTTACAAAATGTAACTATAGATCTTCGCCAAACTAATGTATACACCTTCTCATCAGATGCAGTAAATGATGCCAACCGTTTCAAAATACATTTCAATGGAATAACAACCAATATAAGTACTCAGGAAGTTTCATCAGTATATTCATATGCTTATGATAATACTCTTTTTGTAAACACTCCTTCTGCTAATTCAACTATCGAACTTTATGATGTGTTAGGAAATTTAATTTCTGAACAAAAATCTATCAGTGGCTTGAATAAAATAAAAATCAATAACAGCAAAGGAATATATATAATAAAGGTATTGAATGGCAAAGATGTTTTTACACAAAAAGTTTTTATTAAATAATTAACTCCAAAGAATAATCATATGAAAAATATACAGAAAAAACATAATACTAAGAAGCGTTTATATAATAAACCTTCTGTTGAACAAATAAAAATAGATAATGAAATTTCTGTTTTTATGACAACTACTAGTGATACGCCTCCGGGAGACCCCAGCGGTGCATTACAACCGGATAAGTTTGATAACAATCCTTATAAAATTTCAAAAGCTTAGAAATAGTTTTATCTCATTTTCTTAAAGTCCTCAAAAGAGGACTTTTTTTATTTTCATTTTAGTTTGTAATTTAAAATTAAAATGTTAAATTTGTCAAGAATAAAATTCAGCCGAATTAATAAAAGCACACCTTCCTCCAAACACAAAACTGTAGTCTGATAAAACAGTATAAAAAACAGGGCGATGCCGAAAAGCCATACGAGTAGGCAAAATAAAATTCATATACCATGAAAAAAATCTTTATTTTTCTGAGTTTAGTATGCGTTATTGCGACTTATGGACAAACACCCATTCCAAATGGAGGATTTGAAAATTGGAATAGTACTAATTACGAATATCCTCAATACTATCAATACACATCAAACCCTAATGCATTTGCAAGCGGTCTTCCTTTTAATGTGGTAAGAACTGCAGATAAGCAAAATGGCGATTCAGCGATTATGATTACTTCCTATGGAAATGACAATGGTCCAGGTTATTTTGCAAATATTGACCCAGAAAACAGTGGTGAAGATATTAGTAGTTGGCACGGAGGAATGGTAATAACTGAAACACCTACAGGGATCCAGGGGTATTATAAATATAATATAGAATCTCCTGATTCAGCTGTAATAATATTTGTTTTTACCCATGCAGGAGAAAATTGCGGAACATATTTTTTTAAATTAGGTGGTAACAAAACTGAATATACATATTTCAACTTTCCTTTTCCAGAATTTACAATAGCTCCCGATTCGGTAGTATTTGCTGTTGCATCCAGTGATATTTCGAATCAAGATTTAGAAATAATATCTGGAACTACTTTGATTTTAGATAATGTATCATTTACCGGAGTAACAAGCCAACCTGAACATATGAATGGTGATTTTGAATCGTGGAAAACAGGACAAACTCCTTACTTCCTTGATAATTGGTACACCAACAATAACACTGACGGTGTTAGCAGAAGCACAGATAAACATGATGGAAATTATGCTCTTGAATTGACTACAACCCAAGGAGGCAGTGATGATGACCCTGAAGCCAGACAAGCAGAAGCTACAAATGGATACTGGAATGAGGCATGCCATTGTCAAATGGGCGGAATTCCTTTTTCAAACCAGATAGATACTTTAGCTTTTTGGTATAAATATGCACCTTCAGGGAGCGACAGTGCTGAAATTTGTTTAAATTTTAAAAAGAATGGTTCTGATATAGGCGGACAAAATTTGAGACTACATGCTGCTGCTGATTATCAATATATTGAATTCCCTTTTAACTTTAACTGGGGAGGAACCCCGGATACTGTAATTATAAGGATAACATCCTCTTCTCAGGGAGACGGTACTGGAAAAGGAGGTAATAATATTTCTCTTTCTTGTGTTGGTTCTACATTAACAATAGATTCTTTACGTTTTAAATCGGCAACACCGCCACCAACTTCTGTAACTTCATCAGCTGTTACACAAACTTCTGCTACCATTTCATGGAATGCGCCTTCTCCTGCACCTTCAAATGGATATCAATACGAAATCAGAACCAGTGGTGAAGCAGGAAGCGGAGCAAGTGGTCTTGCTACTAGCGGCACAACTGCTGCCGGTGATGTGAATGCTGATATCAGTGGCTTAACTAAAGCCACAACGTATTCAGTTTATGTACGCGGAAATTTTGGCGGAGCAGGTTTTAGCTCATGGTCTAATGCTTATAATTTTTCAACTTTATGTGATGCTATTACTTCATTCCCATGGACTGAAAACCTAAGCAGCGCTAATCCTCCATCATTACCTTCTTGCTGGTCGCAAAATAATGCTAATAGCGATTGGCGTCAGTGGCAAACCAATCCTTTTATGGAAAATTATGCTTTTAATATTCATACCAGTGGCTCCGGCGGAAATAACAACGATTATTTAATTCTCCCTCAAATAACTCTTACAAACAATCAGGAATTATTATTTAGCGTAGCCACTGAAAACAGCTCCAGTCCTAATAATTTCAGGGTAGTCCTGTCAGAAAGCGGAAACGCACCATCTGATTTTGACCATGAAATTATGGATACTACTATAGTATCAAGCAATACCATGACCCAAATCACCACACCTATTGACCTTTCAGCTTATTCAGGTGATGTATGGATTGCAATTCATATTCCTACTTCTACTCTAGAAGGTCAGGGTTTATTTGTTGATGATTTCATTATTGAAGACATACCTGCCTGTCCTAAACCTACTGCTGTAACTACTTCAGCCGTTGATTATACAACTGCCACCATTTCATGGACTGCTCCTACACCTGCACCTTCAAGTGGATATCAATATGAAATCCGTACAAGTGGAAATGCAGGTAGCGGTACACCCGGATTAGTAAAAAGTGGTAATACTGCTGCCGGTGTTGTTTCCAAAGATATAACCGACCTTACTGCTTCAACAAATTATTATGTATATGTACGTGCAATTTGTAATGCACCGGATACAAGTGAATGGACAAGTGCCTATAGTTTCACAACACTATGTAACAAGATTTCATCTTTTCCATGGACAGAGGATCTGAATTCAATAAATCCTCCCTCATGGCCTCCATGTTGGTCATCCAATAATGCCAACAGCGATGGTTACCAGTGGCAAACCAATAACTTTGGCGGACCCGTATTTAATATGTTTACAGGTGGTAACGGTGGAAATAATAACGATTATTTAATTCTTCCTCAAATTTCACTTACCGGTGGAAATAAACAATTATCTTTCAAGGTCGCATCTGCAAATCCCGGAAGTCCAAATAGTTTCAGGGTAGTTCTTTCTGAAGGCGGAAACGCACCATCTGATTTCACATATGAAATTATGCCCACAACTGTAGCATCGAATAACTCTTTGACCGAGATTACCCCTATTAATCTCTCTGATCATTCAGGACATGATGTTTGGATAGCAATACATGTTCCTAATACAGGCACAGAATGCCAGGGATTATTCGCCGATGATTTTATTATTGAAGATATACCCTCATGTTCTAAACCCACAGCATTGACAATATCTGCAGTTTCACAAACTTCAGCTACCATATCATGGACTGCTCCTACTCCTGCACCTGCAAATGGATACCAATATGAAATTCGTGCATATGGAGAAGCAGGAAGCGGTATAAATGGCTTAACTGTTTTAGGAACTACTGCAGCTGGCGATGTAGACGACAATTTTATCGGACTAAGTGCATCATCTAATTATAATGCTTATGTCCGTGCGATCTGTGGTTCAGAAGATACAAGTGCATGGACGAACGCCAATAATTTCTCTACACCTTGTGATATTACAATAGCTCCATTTACTGAATCATTTGAATCAGGCAATGTACCTCCTTCATGCTGGAGTGCAACATATCCGGGAGTATTTTGGAGTAATACGGGTTACAGTAGTTATGGTTCAGGTAATGTTTCAGCTTTAGCCAGATTTTATACCTTCTCTAACACAAATCCTTTCGATTTAATTTCAAATACTTTCGATATTAGCGGAATGTCAACACCAACTTTAACATTCGATTATGCTTATGCTACACGTTCAGGACAAACTGATCAACTTGATGTATATTATTCAACTAATGGAGGAGTAAACTTTATACCATTATTAAATATGCCCGGTGGCACAGCCGGTATTTTAAATACTGCCGGAACAATAGTTTCTGAATTTTTCCCATCATCAAGTCAATGGAAAACTCAGGTAATTAGTTTACCAGCTGGAACAAATAAATTAAAATTCACAGCTACCAGCGCTAATGGCAACAACCTTTTTATAGATAATATTAAAGTCAGCGACCTTATTATATGGACAGGTGAAACATCAACTGCCTGGTCAAATATAAACAATTGGAATCCTAAAGCAATTCCCACTTCTACAAATGATGTGATAATTCCTTCTGGCACTGCAAATGAACCTTATGTTGATATTTCTACACCGGCAGCTTGTAAAAATTTAACTATAAACCCGGGTTCAACATTAACTATAGATGCAGGAAAATATTTAACAGCAAGTGGTACAACAACCAATAATGGAACATTTACTATTAAATCCACAAGTTTAGCAAGTACAGGCTCTTTCATCGACAATGGCATTGCTGGCATTGGAAATTATAATGTTGAAAAATATTTAGAAGAAACCAATTATTATTATGTCGGCATACCAATATCCGGTATCAGAAGCACTGTATTTGACATTTTAGGTGGTAACAAACTTTGGTCACATAGTGAAACAACAGGTTTATATTCATCAGTTCTGGATAATGTTACACTGAATGTAAAACAGGGTTATGTTACAAAATTATTAATACCCAAAACAGTTAGTTTTTCCGGAACTTCTATAAATACAGGGACTCAAACCAATAATCTTACGTTAACTTCTCCTGCAAGTGCGTTTGAAGGTTACAACCTTATTTGTAATCCTTATCCTTCTGCAGTTGATATTGAATCAGCAACAACTGATGCTTCTAATTTAGAGACTACAATATGGTATAGAAGTGGAGGTAATTTCTACACTTATAACTGGACCGGACATTCCGGAACAGGCTCAAGGTATGTTCCGGCAATGCAGGCATTCTGGACAAAAGTTGCTGCAGGGAATTCTAATGGAACTTTGATTTTTGAAAATGCTGACAGATTACACAATTCCCAGGCATTCTATAAAGCAACTTCACAACCAAATGTTCTAAGAATGCAGGTTTCAAATGGAACCTTGAATGATGAAGTTCTTTTAGGTTTCTATCAAAATGCTTCTGATAATTTCGAAAATTACGATTCTCGAAAAATGTTTGGCGATGATGAATATCCACAATTATATTCATTAACTTCAGATAATATTAAAGTTGCTATCAACGGTTATCCTGAACTTTCAGCAAATAATGAAAAAGTAGTTCCTTTAGGATTTAAAACATCTACAAGCGGTTCATTTACCATCAATGCTATTAACCTTGGTGAATTCGATGTTTCTATTCCTGTTTACCTTGAAGATGCACAACAAAGTATTATTCAGGATTTGCGTCAAACTAACACATACGCTTTTACTTCACCTGTAATTGATGATGCTAACCGTTTTAAATTACATTTTGGTAATACCATTACATCCGTTCCTGCAAATTCTGAAAGTGCTATTTCTGTATATGCAACAAACAAAACAATATATATCAACACGCCTAAAAACGCTAATGTAAAAGTATATGATGTTTTAGGAAACCTTATTTTGAATCAACAAGCTGTTCAGGGTTTAAATAAATTTCAGCTTAATGTTGAAACCGGCATATATATAACAAAGGTTCAAACAGAAGGACAAATTATAACGCAGAAAGTTATGTTAAACAAGTAATATTAATTCTTAAAACTACAGATATGAAAACAATATATAAAAAACAAAAAAGGAATTACTCTAAACCAAATATTGAACAAATAAAAATTGATAATGAAATTTCTATTTTTATGACAACCAGTAGTGATACACCTCCGGGAGATCCCAGCAGTGCATTACAACCGGATAAGTTAGATAATAACCCTTTTAAAATTTCGAAAGCATAAATACTAAATCATTTTTTTTGAAGTCCCCAATGTTTGGGGACTTTTTTTTATATTTACAAAAAAATAATTATGGATTTGAATGAATTATTTAAAAGAAAAAGTTTATTTGCTACAAGGAATGTAGGCAACGAAAAAGTTCTTGTACCTGTAAAAAATAATATTGCCAACATGACCGAAATATACACACTTAATGAAGTTGGATGTTTTATCTGGGATAATATTGACGGGATAAAAAATGAAGATGATATTATTAATGAAATCACCAATGAATTCGATATTGACAGGGAAACTGCAAAAAAAGACCTGAATGATTTTCTCGAAAAATTCAATAATATTTAAAATCAATTATTCATTTTATTTTGAATTCACAATACTTATCAATTGCAAGGTTTATTATTAAAGTTACTTCTGAATGTAACGCTGAGATTATTTTTGAAGAAGGCTATAAATATTTTACAACTACCGAAAATACAGCGAACCCAGATATTACAATCAAAGCATTCGATTCCATTCCCAAAAATTTATCAGAAAAAATTTTTTTATTATTTGAAGTAAAAAACAATAATCAGAATTTCTTTTCCATTTACAAACATAATGACTCATTAAAACTTTTTATTTACTCACAGGAAAAAATTAACACCTTACAGCAAATTGCTATATTGAATAAAGAGCTTAACGAATGGGAAATTTATTGCTTGCCTGATAAAGAAAATAAAATCAATCCCCTGCTCTATCCATTGGGATCATTGATTTTGTATTATCTTACTGTAAAATTTGATGCCATTATGATTCATTCATCAGGAATTTTTGATGGTAATAAAGGAAGAATTTTTTCAGGGTTTTCAGGTGCAGGAAAAAGCACTATGGCCGGTTTATGGCAAAATATAGGAAGTACAATTATTAACGATGACCGTTTAATAATTAGGAGATTTGAAAATGAATATATCATGTTCAACACACCTATGCATTATGCCGATATTTATAGAGAAGCGCCATTACACACTATTTCTTTAATTCATCACTCACCTGAAAACATCATAAAAAAAATAAACGGTGCTTTAGCAGTTTCAAGCGTTATGGCTCATTGCATTCAGCATAGCTACAATAACAATTATTTACAACATCATCTCGATTTTCTTTCTGAACTTTGTAATACAATTTCGATTTACAGCATTGGGTTCAAACCCGACCATGAAATTATAGAATTAATAAAAGAACATGCGGGCTGACGAGTTATATGAATTGACCAATTATTTCTTAAATTCAAACCAAACAGTTAAGGGAAGAGTTGGAGGATATAGTATGTATCCTTTACTTCGCAATGGTTTCGAAATTATTGTCAACAAATGCAGCATTAATGATATTATACCTGGAGATATAGTAGTTTTTAAAAGAGGACCTAAGTTAGTTGCACATAGAGCACTTAAAAAAAACATCTATAATAATAAAACAATACTTACTACAAAAGGGGATTCATGCAGAAATACAGATGAACCAATTACTGAAGAAAATTTTTGTGGAAAGGTTATCTTTTTTATCAAGAAAGGAAAAGAAAAAAAAACAAATACTATTTATAATCAGTATGCCGTTAAGTATTCGAATCTTTTGACTTTTTACTGTTACTCTTTAGTTTGGATTATTAGCAGATATAACAAAATCAATCAAACTATTAAAAGTATTTTTAAAAGTATATTTTTTGTTTGCCGTGAATCAAAGAAACTTGCAATTACAAACACAATCATTGCAATCCTCCAGGGAATACTTCCTTTTGCAATAATATATCTTTTCAAATGGTTAATTGATTTAATCTGGAAAATCAACAGCAATGCTGATAAAACAATTTTGTATAACAATATTCTGACTATAGTTATTATTACCGGAATTGTTTTTTTATTCAGTTCAATATTAAGTATATTCAGCAGTATTCTTCGCGAACGCTTATCACAATCTGTTTCATTATATATTTATAATTTACTTCATCGAAAACATATCACTCTCGACATGGCTTACCTTGAAGACTCGGAGCAGCAGGACAAGATACACAGAGCTGTTAACGAAGCAGGGTTTCGTCCATTGAAAATGATCAACGAAAGTTTTACTGCAATTCAATCGATACTTTCATGGCTTGTAATTGCAATATTATTATTCAAAATACATTGGTTGATTTTTGTATTAATCCTGTTTGCGGTAATACCAGAAATTTTCATCCGTTTTTATTTTTCAAAAAAATTCTACAACCTGAATAAATCGAATAGTACGAGAGAACGCGAAGCGTATTATTATAATAGGATTCTTACAGGTCTTGCATTTGCCAAAGAACTCAGGCTTTTCGGAACGGGTTCATTTTTTAAAGAACGCTTTAATAACATTCAAACTTATCTTCATAAGAAAAAAAATTCACTAATAAAAAAACGTGCAATTGCAGAAATAGCAGCACAAATATTTGCTGTAACAATTATTTTTATTTCGTTCGGCTACATTTCATTCCTTGCAATAAATGGAATTGTATCAGCAGGCACAGTTGTCCTGTTCTTTCTTATTTTCCAGCGGGGATATGCTGTATTAAAAGATTTTTTCAATTCGCTTGCAGGGTTATATGAAGACAATGTTTTCCTTGGCGACTTTTTCAGCTTCCTTGAATTACCTGCTCTTTCCAAATCTTCATCAAAGGAAAAAATTAACACATTACAAAAAAGTATTGTTATTGATAATGTAAGTTTTCATTACCCATCCAGTCAACGCAAAGCACTTGATACTGTTTCGTTGGAAATACCAGCAGGTAAAACAGTAGCGCTTGTTGGCCCCAATGGTTCAGGAAAAACAACATTAGTAAAATTATTATGCGGATTTTATTTCCCTGATAATGGAAAAATATTTTTTGATAACAATGATATATCTTGCATCAATCCTGATGATTTAAGAAAAAATATCACAGCCGTTTTCCAGGATTTTGCATTGTACAATATGACAGCCGGTGAAAATATTTTTTTAGGAAACATTTCGGAACCCGCGTCAATTGAGAAGATAAAAGAATCGGCAAAAAATGCCGGCATTGATGATGTGCTTGAACAACTACCTCAAGGTTATAACAATATTATCGGAAATCTATTTGAAAAAGGTGAAGAGCTAAGTATCGGTCAATGGCAGAAGATGGCTATAGCCAGGGCATTTTACCGTAACTCTCCTATCCTGTTTATGGATGAACCTTCAAGTGCTCTAGATGCGGAAACAGAACTACAACTTCTGAAAAATTTAAAATCATTAGCAAAAGATAAAACTGTTTTGATCATCAGTCATCGCTTTTCCACTATCCAATGGGCAGATATGATTTATGTTTTAGAAAACGGAAAGGTTGTAGAGCAAGGTAACCACGAACAACTAATGCTAAAGCAGGGAAAATATTATAAAATGTTCGAAAACAGCAGGGCTTTTTAATTTTAGCTCTTTCCTGATTTTATTGAAGTAACAATTTTACTGAGTATAATTAAATAAATCGATTTTATTCCAACCCATATTCGCTTTATATAAAACCAGAATAAAAGATTTTTATTCTTAATTTTATAACGGGCAAGCATAAATTTTTTTGAAGGAAAAAGGTCGTCTATCAGGTATTTAATTTTATTTCTAAAACCATTAATATGACTCAGTATTTCATAGTTGCGGCTTGATAATTCCAGTGGTAAATCTTTCCTGTAATGCTGCAAGTAATGAATAAATAATCTTTCCGTTTTTGAATCAATAATTGTTTTAGCTTTATTTATGATAAACTGCGGCAAATCAATATTAAAATATTTATTGAGTAAGAATAAATATTTGTACACAATATTATCGCACTTATAATCGCGTGAAGATTCATCAAAATAGTTCCAGTCGATTTCAGATGAATATTTTTCAATCACGCCGGCAATATCAATAAATCCATATATCTGAGGCTTTCCATCACTAAAATGTTCATCAAGGTGTATAAAGGAATGTTGTATCTGGTGCTCAGGACAAAGCTTGCGTAGTGAAACTCCATTTAAAACCACAGGCTGAGATTTTGCCCAATAATCTTCCATTTTTATATCAAATCCTCTATAACGTATATGAGTTCTGTAATGCAGCTCCACTTGAATGCCATTCATAATAAGCTGAGGCATGTGTTTATGGTCATTCAAATTTGTTATAAATTCTGTCTTATGGAATTCCTGGTATTGATAACCATGAGCTTTTAAAATATTCCATGCTTTTTCTGCTTCATGCTCTTTTAATAACAAATCAATATCCGACATCTGGCGCAAAGCGATATCTCCATATATTGATTCAGCCATCAGTATTCCTTTTAATGCAATAACTTCAATTCCCTCTTTTGAAAATATATTTACAATATTTTTCAAATGCTCATACAAAACCATATTCCGGCTTAACGACCTGTAATAGGCTTTCCCGAATTTTTCAAAATATTCTTTTGGTATTAAATTGGAATTTGAAACAAGCGGTAAATTTTTAAAAAGTAATGGGCCTGAGCCATTCTGTATGGCATTTTCAGTAAAATAATTCCAGTCTTTTACTAAAGGAATTGCTTCTTCAACCTGACGAATTTCATTTTCCGAAATATGCAGTTTTGAAGCGTAAAGTACCAATTTATCTTCAGTGGTAAGATTCAATTTAATTTTATTTATACAAAGCTAATAAAAAAAGGGAATCTTTTTCCGATTCCCTTTTTCCTTGATGCAATGATATTTTTATTTCACTGCATCAACAATAGCTTTGAATGCTTCAGGCTGGTTCATTGCTAAATCAGCAAGAACTTTCCTGTTGATTTTAATATTTTTCTCATTCAATTTTCCGATAAATTCAGAATAGGACATTCCGTATTCACGCACTCCTGCATTGATACGAACAATCCATAGTCCTCTGAAATTACGTTTTTTGTTACGACGGTCGCGGTATGCATACTGCTGACCTTTTTCATAAATGTTTTTTGCTACTGTCCAAACATTTTTTCCTGAGCCAAAATTTCCTTTTGTTTTATTCAGGATCTTTTTCCTTCTGGCCCTTGATGCTACTGCATTTACTGATCTTGGCATAATTGTTAATTTTTTGTTTCAGCGCCCCATCATGTGAGAACTTTAGAAGCTGTAAACAAGGTTAATACTAAATTAATTAAACACAAAGAGTCCTTCTTACATTGCGTTCATCAGCGCTGCTGACGAGTGTAACATGCGTGAGGCTACGTTTTCTTTTCGTTTCCTTCTTTGTTAAAATGTGACTCTTGTACGCATGTTTTCTTTTAATCTTACCTGTACCAGTAAAGTCGAATCTTTTCTTGGCGGCAGATTTTGTTTTCATTTTAGGCATTACTTCGCTTTTTATTTGTTTATACTACTTATTTTTTCTTTGAAGATATAATCATGAACATTCTTTTTCCTTCCAGTCGCGGCAATTGTTCTACTTTGCCGTATTCCATTATAGCATCAGCAAATTTTAAAAGGATGATTTCTCCCTGCTCTTTATAAATTATTGACCTTCCTTTAAAGAATACATCCACTTTCACTTTAGCGCCTTCATCAAGGAATTTGATTGCATGTTTCAGTTTAAAATTAAAATCATGTTCATCGGTATTCGGGCTAAGCCTGATTTCCTTAATGACAATTTTTACTGAATTTGCTTTCATTTCCTTCTGTTTCTTTTTCTGGTCGTACAAAAATTTCCTGTAATCGACAATCTTGCAAACAGGCGGATTTGCCGATGGTGAAATTTCAACCAGGTCAAGCTCCTTGTCGTAAGCCATTTTTAAAGCTTCATTTATAGGATAAATACCTGTTTGGATATTTTCGCCTACTACGCGAACTACGGGAGCTTTAATTTTTTCATTGATAAAATGGGCATCTTCTTTTTGTCGTGGCCCAAAACGGCGAACATTTGGCCTGAAACTTTCTGTTGTTGCTATACCTTATTCCTCCTTAATTTTGTTAATATTTTATTTAATTATTATTTTTAATCAGCAAGCATATCGCTCACTTCTTTATTTACTAAATCTGCAAAATCCTTTATTGAGAATGTTCCCAGATCGCCTTGTCCTTGTTTTCGTACAGAAACAGTTCCTTCTGCTTCTTCTTTTTCTCCAACAACCAGCATGAACGGTATTCTCTGCATTTCAGCATCACGTATCTTGCGACCTGCTTTTTCGTTCCTGTCATCAATAAGGGTGCGAATTTCGTAATTATTTAACAAATTCAAAACTTTTTTTGAATAATTAATGTATTTTTCGCTGATTGGAATGATCATAGCCTGGTCGGGAGTAAGCCACAGCGGGAATTTTCCGGCACAATGTTCGAGCAACACCGCAACAAATCGTTCCATAGAACCAAATGGCGCCCTGTGAATCATAACAGGACGGTGTTTCTGATTATCGCTACCTGTATATTCCAGGTCAAAACGTTCGGGTAAATTATAATCGACCTGTATTGTTCCAAGCTGCCACTGACGACCTAAAGCATCCTTTACCATGAAATCCATCTTAGGACCGTAAAAAGCAGCTTCACCAACCTCAACAACAGTCTTCAAACCTTTTTCTTCAGCAGCTTCCATTATTTCTTTTTCGGCCTTATCCCAATTTTCATCTGAGCCTATATATTTTTGCTTGTTATCCGGGTCGCGCAATGAAATCTGAACTTTAAAATCTTTAAAATCCAATGTTTTAAAAATATATAGAACAATATCAATTACACCCAGAAATTCTTCTTTAACCTGGTCGGGGCGGCAGAACAAATGGGCATCATCCTGCGTAAATCCTCTAACCCTTGTCAATCCATGCAATTCACCACTTTGTTCATAACGGTATACTGTGCCAAACTCAGCCATACGAACCGGAAGATCTTTATACGAACGCGGTTTGGATTTATATATCTCGCAATGATGAGGGCAGTTCATGGGTTTCAGCATGAATTCCTCGCCTTCCTGTGGAGTACTTATAGGGCGGAAAGAATCTGCGCCGTATTTTTCATAATGCCCCGAAGTAACATAAAGTTCTTTATTTCCAATATGAGGAGTTATCACCTGAACATAGCCTGCTTTTTTCTGAACTTTTCTTAAAAAAGCTTCTAATCTAGCCCTCAGATCAGCGCCTTTAGGAAGCCATAAAGGAAGACCTAATCCTACTTTCTGTGAAAATGCAAATAATTCCAGTTCTTTTCCTAGTTTACGATGGTCGCGTTTTTTAGCTTCTTCAAGAAGCACAAGATATTCATCTAATTCTTTTTGTTTTGGAAAAGTAATTCCGTAGATACGAGTAAGTTGTTTGTTATGTTCATCACCTCGCCAATAGGCTCCTGCAATACTTAACAACTTCACAGCTTTAATATTTGAAGTATCGGGCAAATGCGGGCCACGACATAAATCAATAAAGTTCCCTGATTCGTATAAAGTTATTTCACCATCCTGCAAATCGCTTATCAGCTCAAGCTTATACGGGTCGTTCTTTTCAGTAAAATATTTTATAGCATCGGACTTTGAAACCTCTTTGCGTTTGAATGTCGTTTTTGTCCTAGCTATTTCAAGTATCTTATCTTCAATTTTTTTAAAATCTTCGGAAGAAATATTATAATTTAAAAAATCGATATCGTAATAAAATCCGTTTTCAATATCGGGACCAATACCGAATTTCACTCCGGGATATAATGCTTCAATTGCTTCAGCCATAAGGTGAGCAGACGAATGCCAGAATGTTGATTTACCTTTTTCCGAATCCCATGTATGAAGAATAAGTTTTGCATCGTGAGTAATAGGACGAGTAGCATCATAAATGTCACCATTCACTGATGCTGACAGCACATTACGAGCAAGTCCTTCGCTAATGCTTTTGGCAATTTCTAATGCCGAAATTCCCTCATTGTATTCCCTGACATTTCCGTCGGGAAAAGTAATTCGTATCATAATTTTTTGATAGTAAAAAAATAAAGGTGCAAAGATAATGAAATTATCTATATTTCAGATAGAAAAGTATATGAAATTTTTGTCCAAGGTTATAGGTTGATTTGGAGTTTCCTCAAAAATTTCAAACAGGGAACAAAGAAAGCTGAAAATCGTC
>DAOQAK010000052.1 GCA_035353855.1 Bacteroidales bacterium
GTTAAAATTGCTGCTATAAAAATTCTTTTGAAAAAAATTTAAACAGGCTCTAAATAAAGTTGTTTATTAGCGAAATATTATAAATGCTATATCGAATTCATGCTTTTATATGTCAGTAAAAATTAAATTATATCTATTAAATATTTTAAATTTATTATAGTTAGTATTATGAATGTATTGAAAACATTTGAATTATGCAAAATATAGTTATTAAGTTATCGATAAATATGTAATTGTACAAAATATTAAATACTGCAATAATTAAATAAATTTGTCGTTTAATAAAACAATTAGGTTTGTGAAAAGTACTTATATATAATAAAAACCGGAGCACGTTAGCAGGTCTGCATCCTTCATAATACAGAATTATTAAGATACAATGTCGACAATTGTAATGGGAATAAGCTGAAAAAACCATTTTAAAAAAGAGAGTAGGCGGACAATTAATTTTTTTAATACTATGAAAAAAGTAAAATTTAACAAGAAACTTTCTTTGAATAAAGAAGCCATTACAAAATTAAACGAAGCTAATTTAATAAATATAAAAGGAGGCGGAGTACATAGTTTAACATGTTATTCAAAATGTGCAAACTGTGCACCCCCAATAACGACAAATTGTCTTTAAACCATATATCCCTGTGTGTTAATAGTCAAAAATAACATATTTACATTTTAAAAAAATGGATTCAAACTTCTATATATCATAAAACAAAAAGCGTAATGCATAATTTGCAAAGCTCCCGTTTTTTGAAGTTTGCACTGGGAATAAACAATATTTAGCGCGCAGTTTAAAACCAAATGCAAACATTAAAAATCAATTAGTCCTTTTGGAGCTACAGGATAATTAAAAAATAAAAACAATGAAAAAAGTAAAATTAAACAAAAAATTAAATTTAAATAAAGAGACTGTGACAAACCTTAATATGATTTTTGGAGGTGGGGACAATAAAGCAACATTTTCTTTATGGAGTTGTGATCCTTCTAATAAACCCAAATCTTGTTGCCAAACTGGTTGCGCTGACACTTGTCCTAACTGGTCAAAACCTGGTGTCATTACATGTCAACAAACAAGATGCATTAGATGCTAATAAATTATTAAAATAAGTTGGCTAAGTATACTTAGCCAACTTATTTTAATAATTTATATGAAATATCCATAAACGAAGGTATGCCAACTGTGATGAATATTTAGCATTGTGCAAACAATCGAGTGATGACATTACAACAGTTAAATCCATTTGTATATAAAATGCGGATGTGAAATCGATTTCTGTTAGCACATAATAGTAGCGACTCAGGCATAGTGGTACAAAATAAGAAATAAGAGAGTTGACGCATTCAAGAGTCCTTTGGCATGATAGTGAATGGTGCACAGCGGAAGGAATTAGGATTGATATTTGAAATTACGCAAACTGAAGAAAACAAAAAGCCTGCATTTTTATAGAGGAATATTGATTGATATCTTTTATATGAAATTGGCTTTATTCAATGATTAAGCACCAACCATTGTCGTAAAACAGGGTTTGCTTTTGTTTGATGCACAAAAATTAAAAGATACTATCCCAACAGAACGAAATAAATTCAATTATTATTAACGACTTAAAAAATATATAGATGAAAACTTTTTTAATTTCAGTATCTATACTTTTAATATCCGTTACATGCAGTGCCCAGAAGTCTGTATTAAAAGTTAACCCCAAATGGGAAAATTCTATTCAAAATGTAGCGTGTGAGATTAAAAGTTTTGATAGTGAAGATTTTTCAGACCTTGTTTTTTTAAAACAACTATTAAAAGATAAACAATACTTGTTTATTGGAGAAAGTTCTCATGAAGTTGCAGAATTTTTCAAACTTCGAACCCGATTAATAAAATTTTTACATGAGCAAATGGGATTTAAAATTATTGCATTTGAAAATGATTTGAATACAACTACATTTTTTAATATCCAAAAAGATCAAGCACTTTCCATTGATAGCCTAATGTTGTATTTGGGATATTTTCCATGTATGGAAATGTGTGAACTCGTAAAATATTTAAGAAAAAATGATATAGTCACGACAGGTTTTGATGTGCAACTATCAAATACAGCTATATTTTCACCCGCTGTTCGATATTACTTTAAAATTACAGATTCTATTTTAAATGATGATTCATTATTTTGTGTGAATGCACAAAATTCAATAGATGCACATACGCTCGCAAAAAAATGGAATAATGCAATTACTGGTATCTCAGGTTACGATACCCTGTCATCTTTTGCTAAATGTATTTACAAAAGCATCAAAACCAGGGCTGATTGGATGGAGCGAATGCCAAACATTTCATCCCCAATGCGCGATTCATTAATGGCTGCAAATTTTTTATGGCTTATCAAAAATATGTATCCTAAGGAGAAAGTAATTATACTGGCGCATAATGAGCATATTGCAAAATTTAATCCTGCATTTAAAGACAAGAAAAAATATTATGGAAGCATGGGGCAATATCTTCAGGATTCTATTTGGGAAAAATCATATGTGATGGGTATTTATGCATTTCAGGGGCAAACTGGTAATTATGGTCCGTTATGCACCATTAGTGCGAATAAGCGTAATTCGTTAGGTGCAATTTTTAATTGTACCGGATATGATATATCGTTTTGTGATTTTTTATCGCAAAATAAATCGGTTGAAAATAACTGGATGTTTAAGAAAAAAATTAAAACTGTAAGTTATTGTTTTCAACGATATAAAATGGTGCCGGCTGATCACTACGATGGTATTATCATGGTTAAAAATGTTCATGCAATAACAAAACTTAAATAATGAATTTAGATAAAGAAAGAATATTATTTGAAATTGAAAAAATATATAACACGCTTATATCGCTTGATTATAAAGAAGAAACTGATTTTGGGGTTTTGAGCGGCTTAGGTGGTGTGTGCTTATTTTTGGCGGAAAAATATAAAATTTCTCGTGAAGAAGATGTTATAAATAAAACGGCGTTGTATTTTCAATTAATTTACAATGGATTTAACAACAAAGAATATCCCTCATTTACTTTTTGTTCAGGAATTTCAGGTGTGGGATGGTTGGTAAATTATTTATCAAAGATTAATTTATTTGAATCTGAAGAAAATAATGTAGAATTAAATAACTTAATATATCAATTTGCAATTCATTCAATGTCTCAGTATAAAAATTATGATTATTTGCATGGAGGTTTAGGAACTTTATTATATTTTGCAACTTTATCTGATAATCAATTATGTAAAAGCGAAGTTTCAAATATTATTGATAAAGCTATTAAACTTTCGTATAATGAAAATAACTATAGATATTGGATTGATGATACGTATAAAAAAAATAATCCAGAAATTTTTGTTCCAGATAAGTTTGTGAATTTTGGGTTGGCTCATGGTCTCCCAGGAATTTTATTGTTGTTTGGGAAAGCTTTCTGTGTTACAAAAGATAAAAAAATAATTCACATAATCGAGGAAGGAGTGAATTGTATTTTAAATCATGAATTAGAGGACTCTTTATCAATATTTCCTTCTGATAATTTTCACAAACGTGGGTCAAGGCTGGCATGGTGTTATGGAGATTTAGGTATTGCAAATTCATTGTATATATTAGGAAATCAACTTTCAAATGAAAAATGGATTAAAAAATCTATCGATATCTTTATTCATGCTTCAAAACGTAAAGAATTATTAATGAATTCTATTATAGATGCAGGTATATGTCATGGAGCATTTGGAATATCGCATATTTTTAGAAGAATGTTTTTTAATACTGGTATAGAAATTTTTAGCAAGGCATCTGATTATTGGATAAATGAGGCGCTATATATGGCGAAATTTGAAGATGGCTTGTCGGGATATAAAGCATATCATGGTCCTGACAAAGGATGGGTAAAAGAATTTGGACTACTCGAAGGAATTGCAGGAATGGGTCTTGTTTTATTATCATCTATTTCAAAAGAAGCTCCCAATTGGGATGAGTGTTTATTACTTTCATAATCTTCTGTTATGCTTGATGAAATTAAAAAACAATATCAGTCTTTTTCAAATTTTTTAATTCGCACGCCGTTACTTCCTTTACAAACTATTGAAGAATTTACAGAAGAAAAATTAAAAAACCTTTTTCAAAACCCTGTAATTGGTGAAGCTATTTTTCTTGCTTCGCCGGTATTGCATAGCGAATGTATAAAATGGCTTAATGGAAATATTAAAGAAAAAAAAGAAGAAAGAAGAATTGTATATTCTTTAATGCGTTACCTATTGCGTATGTCAACGCGTTGCACACCGTTCGGATTATTTGCAGGATGTACTGTTGGGGAATGGAAAGAAACATATGATGTTCGTAATTTTTTTCTTCAATCTTGTGGAAATTATAAAAGTCATACACGTCTTGATATGCACTATCTTTGTGCATTAGCGCAAAACTTATCAAATCATTCAATAATAAAAGATAAAATTAAATTCTTTCCTAATAGCAGTATCTATAAATATGGCAATAAAATCAGGTACGTTGAATATCGTTATGTAAATAAAAAAAGGCTTCATCACTTGGTTGCTGTTGATGATTCCGATTACTTACGGAAAATATTGTCAATAGCTGAAAATGGAGCAGAGATAAAAGTATTAGCAGAAAGTCTGGTTGATGATGAAATAAATATTGATGAGGCAACCGATTTTATTAATGAGTTAATATCAAGTCAAATATTAGTGAGTGAATTAGAACCTGCAATTACCGGCCCTGAATTTCTTCAACAATTATTGAAGGTTCTTGAAAAGATTGAAGGAATTGATGAAATAAAAAATATACTTTCTGAAACAAAAAATGCAATCGAGAAAATTGATGAAAGTCAATTGGGCGTTGATGTTTTGAATTATTATAATATTGCAGAGAACCTGAAAAAACTTAAAACGGAATATGAGTTAAATTTATTGTTTCAAACCGATATGGTAAAACCTGCTGAATCCGTTTCGCTCGATAACTCTTTTGCAGATGATGTTTTGAAAGGTATTGCTGTGATGAATAAATTTACTTTACAACAGGCAAAAAACAATTTAACACAATTTTGTGAAGCATTTTATGAACGCTATGAAGACAAAGAAGTTCCTTTGGTTCTGGCATTGGATAATGAAACCGGAATTGGTTATTTGCAAGGTTCGGTTGGATTAGGTGATATAGCTCCGTTGGTAGATGATATTGGAACCCCATCGGTAAATAGTGGTAATGCTGAAATACAATGGAATTCCATTCAATCATTCTTGTTAAAAAAATATCTTGAAGCACATAAAACAGATTCGTATGAAGTAAATATTTCTGATAAAGAATTAGAAATATTTAAAAATGATTTTGATGATTTGCCGGATACTATAAGTGCAATGGTTCAATTATACCATGACAAAATATATATTTCTTCAGTGGGTGGTTCAAGTGCAGCAAATCTTTTAGGGCGTTTTTGTCATTCAGGTGAATCTATTTACCAGATGACAAGAAAAATTACAGAAAAGGAAAAATCTTTGAACCCTGATGTTATTTATGCCGAAATAGTTCATTTGCCTGAATCACGTACAGGAAATATTTTATTAAGGCCGGCTTTACGAGAGTATGAAATCCCGTTTCTTGCTAAAGCGAATGTTGATAAAGAGCATCAAATATCACTTAATGATTTGATGTTGTCAGTACGTAGTAATAAAATATTCTTGCGTTCCAGGAAACTGAATAAGGAAATAATTCCTCGTTTATCTACAGCCCATAATTACTCATATAATTCGTTGCCAATTTATCATTTTTTATGCGATTTACAAATGCAGAATAGCAGGGGTGGCGTGGGATTTAGCTGGGGTGTTCTGCAAAATGAATTTACTTTTCTTCCACGAGTTTGTTACCAAAATGTGATATTATCATTAGCTCAATGGAATCTACGTAAAGAAGATTTTGAAAAATTATTAAAATATGAAGAAAATAATTTACTCAACATAATTAATGAATGGCGAGAAAAATTTAAAATGCCCCGTTATATTGCACTTGCTGATGGTGACAATGAACTGGTAATTGATTTAGAAAATATTTTATGTGTAAAAACTTTTATAGATGCAATAAAAAAACGTCAATCTATTAAACTTATTGAATTTATTTTTGATTCCGAAACATCTGTTGTAAAAAGCGAAGAAGGTAGTTTTGCTAATCAGGTTATTATTCCTTTTTATAAAATTAAGGAAATTAAACAACCGGAAATTAAAGAAAGACAAAAGGAAGTAAAACAAAATAATAATGAAATAAATATTCAACGTACTTATACAACTGGCGACAGATGGCTGTATTTTAAATTTTATATGGGTTCTAAAACTTCAGACCTTTTTCTTACAAATATTATTAAGCCTTTAACTGAAGAATTAATACAGGAACAAATTATTGATAAATGGTTTTTTATTCGCTACGCTGATCCAAAACTACACATAAGAATAAGATTCCATGGAACTAAAGAAAATTTTTATTCATCAGTAATTGCAAAATTACATGAATATAATTCTGATTTTATAAATATGAACCTGACATGGAAAGTGCAGACTGATACATATAATCGCGAATTGGAAAGATATGGATATAACAGTATTGATTTAGCGGAATCATTATTTTTTCACGATAGCAGTATGATTGTAAAAATGCTTGATATGATTGAAGGTGACCAGGGCGAAACATACCGCTGGTTATTTTGTGTACGTGCAATTGATACTCTGCTCGATGATTTTAAATTTGACATGATGCAAAAAAAAGAATTGTTGCATTTGTTATCTGAAGGATTTAACAGAGAATTTAATATGAATAAAGATGCTAAAGCACATCTTGGGCAGAAGTATAGAAAAGAACGTTCGCTGGTAAATGAAGTGCTTGATAGGTCGAAAGATGAAGCAAATGAAATGAAACCATTAATCGATTATATAATTGAAAAATCAAATTCAATAAAACCAATAGTAGAAGAAATATTAAAATTAAAAGAGAATAATACTTTACAGGTTCCCATAGATAACCTAATGGGAAGTTACATTCATATGTTGTGTAACCGTTTGTTCAAATCAAAACAACGTTTGCATGAATTGGTTATTTATACTTTTTTACTTAAATATTATGAATCAGAAATTGCGAGGGAGAAAACCTCGACATGAAATAATTAATAAAGGATACCTTAATTTCTTTTATAATTGATGAAAATATTGGTAATAATAAAATAATTATTATCAAATGTTTGAAGGCAATATTAATTTCATTCTTATATGTGACTTAAGTATATAATTAAAAAAATATTTACAAAACTATGTCGACAATAGTAATGGGAATAAGCTGAAAAAACCATTTAAAATAAGAGAGTAAGCAACAATAAAATATATAACTATGAAAAATTTTGAAAGCCTAAAAAGCAAAAAATTTAAAAAATTATCAAAGAATGAATTAATTTCACTGACTGGAGGTGATGATTCAACAGAAAAAAAAGCTAATACTTCAACGCCAAATAATGGTCATGTTATTGGAGATTATAAAGCTGATGACGGAACTATTTATTATCACCATTTTCTTGGTATTTGGTGGTAAATATTTTTAATAAAAGAAAATAACTGGCTATCTATAAAATGAGCCAGTTATTTTTGCATAAAATTTATAATAACAAGAAAAAATGAAAAAAATAATCTGCTATCTTCCTTTATTTTTTATCTATACATTATCGTTTCCCCAAAACATTAACTACATTGAAAATTATTATAAACCCATTCTAAAAGCAGAATTGTTTCTAATTGAATGCAAGCCTGATTCATCTTTATACTATTATCAAAAAGCCTTCTCAAATGTGCCTTATGCGTTTGCTTCTGATTTTAAAAATGCTGCATATGCCGAATATCTTTTAAACAATAAAGCACTAGCAAGAAATTATATTGACAGTGCTTCTATAAGAGGTATGCCCTTAAATAAGAGACTGAAAAAATATTTTAATAATAAAACGGATTGGACCTATTATAATACAATTAAGTATACCGAATTAAAAAAGAAAAATAAAATAAAAAGAGATAGTTCAATGATTAAACTTGTGGATAGTTTGTATTTGATTGATCAAAATATCCGCATACGAACAAAAAAGTTTGATTTAGTATGGCAAAAAAAATGTGTTGAAACAGATAGTTTAAATTATTTATATCTTCGACCTTATTTGACAAATGGTAAGATTGGTGAAGAATCTTTAGGATGGGAAACATATATAAAATTATCAATTATTACATATCATTATATGCTTGATAAAGATAAGGAGCTGATAAAAAGACTATACATTGAAGGGAAATTAAATAGAACAGATTTTTTTTATTGCATAACAAGACCAACTCAATGGGGTGAAAAGACTGAATTTTTATATCCTGAGATGTTGAAAAAGAATTATAAGAACATTAATCTTGATGAAATAAATGATAATAGAATAGAATATGCTATTCCTAATGTTGAACAAACAATTAAATTAAAAAAATTGCAAAAAAAATCGAATGGACTTTTTTTCTTTACATTAAAATGGTACTAATAATAACAGAAAAAAAAGATTATAGTACAGGAGTTGTATTAAACTGGCTTAACAGGTATAATGTGAAATTTATTGTAATTACTCCTGAATCAGTAATTAAAAAAATAACTATTGATATTAACAACGATGAATATTTACTGATGTTTCAAGATGAGAAAAGAAAAATTGAAATTAAATATAAAGATATAGATTCTATTTGGTATAGACGAGGTTATTTAAATTTTGATATTAGGAAAAACATAATGCAAGATAATAAAATCAATAAAAGAATAAATGCACATTTAACGAAAGAGTGGATGACTTTAATTCAATATGTTTTTCATTCTTTTGAAAAGAAGAATTTTTTAGGGAATTTTTTTATTGGTGATACAAATAAAATAATAACACTTAAACTTGCAAAACAACTTGGATTATTAATTCCCAAAACACATATTGTTACAGATAAAGATAATCTTTTAAATTTAGTAAAAAAGAATAAATTTATCACTAAAGGGATTCAATCAGGACTATTGATGAATTTTAAAAGAAATGACACCCAATTATCTTATCATAACTTAACAAATGACATTAATGAAAATGATTTTAAAAAAAGTAGTGACTCTTTTTTTCCTTCATTAATTCAAGAAAAAATTAAAAAGTTATTTGAAATAAGGACATTTTATATTAATAGTTCTTTTTATTCGATGGCTATTTTTTCTCAATTAGACGACCAAACAAAAACAGATTTCAGGAATTATAATTTTAAAAAACCGAATCGTTGTATTCCCATTATTTTACCAACTAAAATTAGTGAGAAATTGATTAAATTACTAAACATGCTTAAACTTAACACTGCGTCTATTGATATTATTTATACAAGTGATAAAAAATATTATTTTTTGGAAATAAATCCTATAGGTCAATATGAGATGGTTTCTATTCCATGTAACTATAATTTAGGAAAAGTAATTAGTGAATTTTTAATTAATAAAAAATAAAGTATGATTGATTTTAATGATAAAATTAAAAACAACTTAAATATATTTCCCATTTTTTATAGATTTATTATTGAAAACAAAGGCTACTATAACAATGATTATATCGAGATAAAGAAAAGAAACAGAATGATTGCAAATCAATCTCCTTTTTATAAATCAATTACACCTATAAAATGAAAAGAAATATAATCAAATTCTTTACAAATTGTATTCCTATAAAGGGTTATTCCAGGAGTATCATTTACGATATACAAAGGCAAGATGCAGATTACATACCAAATTCACTTTACGAAATTATGTTAGACTGTGATGGATGTACTATAGATGATATAAAATTAAAATATTGTAAAAATGATATAGAAAAAGAAATAATTGATGAGTATTTCTCATTTTTAAAGTCAAAGGATTATTTGTTTTTTTGTTCTGAAGATGAATTTGCATTATTCCCTCCTTTAAACTTTATTTTTGAAAATCCTTCATACATCACAAATGCAATTATAGAGGTTAATAATAATACAACAACGAATACATTAAAGGACTTTGTTTATCAAATTGATAAATTAATTTGTGAAGTTGTACAGTTAAGAATATTGAGTGAGATTTCGTTAGATAAATTAAAAAGTATATTACTGGTTTTTGAAAAAAGTAATGTAGAAATCATTGAACTTATAATAAAATATGTTGATTTTCCTTATCAGGATTTAATAAAACAATTTGCAAGAATAAATAAAATTATTGTTTTTTCAGCACCTTTTTCAAAATCAACAAATTATTTTGAAAATAAAAAAGAAATATTATATAAAAAAGAAAATATATGTTGCAGTTGTGGGTTAATTAGTAAACAACACATGATTATTAACATGTCTTTTTATACAGAGGCACTACAATTCAACACCTGTCTAAACCGCAAGGTATGTATTGACATAAATGGGGAAATAAAAAATTGTCCTTCAATGCAAGAAAGCTTCGGCAATATAAAAGATACAACACTTGCAGATGCAGTTGAAAAATCAGGCTTTAAAGATTTGTGGTTTGTAAATAAAGACAAAATTGATGTTTGCAAAGACTGTGAGTTTCGATATATGTGTACCGATTGTCGCGTATTTATAAAAAAACCTGAAAATATTTTTTCACAACCCGTCAAATGCACTTATAACCCATACATTGCTAAATGGAAAGGAGAAGAAGGTTATGTTCCGGTTGAAGAATGCGGAAAATACACGAAATATAGTTTCGTTGTTGATAAACGAAAAGTAAATAAATTGAATAACCAAATTTTATGATAGTAAAAAAATATTAACTTTAAACACTTTTTATAAATCATAATTCTAAATTTAAAAATCAAAAATCATAATTCATAAATCTCAAATCAATAAATGTCTTTTCCCTTTTATAAACAACTTGATGCAATGGACTGCGGTCCATCGTGTTTGCGCATGATTGCCAAATACTATGGTAAAACATATACATTGCAGGGGTTGAGGGAAAAATGTTTTATAACTCGCGAAGGTGTTTCGTTGTTGGGTATAAGTGATGCTGCCGAAAATATTGGGTTGCACACTATAGGCGTTCGTATCGATTTTAAAAAACTTTCGGAGGAAGCGCCTTTGCCATGCATAGTGCATTGGAAACAACGGCATTTTGTTGTAGTATATAAAATAAAAAATCATGAGGTTTTTGTTTCGGATCCAGCGCATGGATTAGTTAAATACACCGAAAAAGAATTTCTTGACGGCTGGCTTAGCACTAAAACCGAGAATGAAGATAAAGGCATTGCATTACTTCTGGAACCTACTCCTGAATTTTATACTCAAGATGATGAAAAAATAAATAAGTCAGGTTTCCGCTTTCTCTTTTCATATTTAAAGCCATACCGAAAATTCATTATTCAGCTTTTCCTCGGGTTATTGTTGGGAAGTTTATTACAACTTATATTTCCTTTCCTTACGCAGTCGGTGGTGGATGTGGGTATAAGCAACAAGAATATAGGGTTTATATATCTTGTATTGATTGCACAGTTAGTTTTGATTATAAGCCGTTCAACAGTGGAGTTTATACGTGGATGGATATTACTGCATCTGGGAACAAGAATAAATATTTCACTTATTTCCGATTTTCTAACCAAGCTGATGAAATTACCTATCCGTTTTTTCGATACAAAAATGATAGGTGATATTATGCAGCGTATAAGCGACAACCATCGCATCGAATCTTTTCTTACTTCATCAACGCTGAGCATTTTGTTTTCGATGGTGAACCTTGTTATATTTAGTGTTGTTCTTGCGATTTACAGTTTGAAAATATTTTTGATTTTTTTAGCAGGAAGTGTTTTGTATACATTGTGGATATGGATATTCCTGAAACGTAGGCGAGAGTTGGATTTTAAACGTTTTGCGCAAATGAGCGATAATCAGAGCAACATCATTCAACTGATTACCGGCATGCAGGAAATAAAACTAAACAATTGCGAAAAACAAAAACGCTGGGATTGGGAACATATACAAGCTCGACTATTTAGAGTAAATATTAAAGGACTTGCACTTACACAATGGCAGCAGGCTGGTTCAGTATTTATAAATGAAACAAAAAATATTGTCATTTCATTTATCGCTGCAAAAGCTGTGATTGATGGGAGTATAACTCTTGGTATGATGCTGGCAGTGCAATACATCATTGGGCAGTTGAACAGCCCTATTGAGCAAATGATAACATTTATACAGGCAGCTCAGGATGCAAAGATTAGTCTGGAGCGACTTGGTGAGATACATAATAAGGAAGATGAAGAAAATCCTGACGATGCAAAAATTTCTATCATGCCTGAAAATAAAAGTATCAATATAGATAAGCTTTGCTTCCAATACGAAGGACCACATTCTGAAATGGTTTTAGAAAATGTGGATTTAAAAATTCCTGAAGGAAAAATAACAGCAGTGGTTGGAATGAGTGGAAGTGGTAAAACAACACTTGTAAAACTTCTGTTGGGATTTTATCCCCCGGTAAAAGGTGAAATACGAGTTGGTGATATTAAACTTGAAAATTTCAGCGCTAAAATGTGGCGACAGAAATGTGGGGCGGTAATGCAGGATGGATTTATTTTTTCGGATACTATTGCAAAAAATATTTCAATCAGCGAAGAAAATATTGACAAACAAAAACTGCTGCATGCTGTGAAAGTGGCGAATATTCAGGAATTCGTGGAGGCGTTGCCTTTAGGGTATAACACTAAAATTGGTTCTGATGGTCATGGATTAAGCCAAGGGCAAAAGCAACGATTACTTATTGCTCGTGCAGTTTATAAAAACCCGGATTATATTTTCTTTGATGAAGCAACAAATGCATTAGATGCAAATAATGAAATGGTCATCATGAATAACCTTGAGAAATTCTTTCAGGGGAAAACAGTGGTTGTGGTGGCACATCGGTTAAGTACGGTGAAAAATGCCGATAATATTGTTGTTTTAGATAAAGGAAAAATTGTTGAACAGGGAACGCATATTGAACTTACTGCATTAAAAGGCGAATATTTTAAATTAGTTAAAAATCAATTGGAATTGGGGAATTAATATAAATTAGACGCTGATGAACGCTGAAAAACACTGATAAATCAGTTAAATTTCGTGTCAATCCGCGTCAACTATATGAGATGAAACAAGTTTTATTACACGAAGATATTACAGGGAAAATTATTAAAGCGTTTTTCAATGTTTATAATGAATTGGGATATGGTTTTCTTGAAAAAGTTTACGAAAGAGCAATGTTGTATGAACTACAAATACTTGGACTGAATGCAGATAATCAAACTCCGGTAAAAGTTGAATATAAAAATAAACTTGTAGGAGATTACTTTGCAGATATTATTGTTGAAGAAAAAGTAATCATTGAATTGAAAGCAGTTGAAAACATTATTTCGGAACATGAAGTACAGCTTGTGAATTATTTAAAGGCAACAAATATTGAAGTTGGTTTGTTATTAAATTTTGGACCAAAACCTCAGTATAAAAGAAGAGTATTAACAGAGGAGTATAAAAATGCTATTAAGAATATAGACGCTGATGAACGCTGAAAACACGGATAAAATCAGTAACATCCGTGTTAATCTGCGTCAATATAATTAATATAATAAAATATAGACGCTGATTTACGCTGAGAAACACGGATAAATCAGTTAGAATTTGTGTCAATCTGCGTCAACATTAAATTATGGAAGAAGAATTTAAAAATATTGAAATTAGAAGCGAAGAGATTGAAGAAATTCTTGGCAAGGCACCAAACTGGATAATCAGTCGTGGCATTACAATTATTTTTTCTGTAATCGCTTTGATATTCATTGGAAGCTGGTTCTTTAAATACCCTGATATTATTACATCAACAGTTGTTATTACATCGGAGAATGTTCCTGCAACCATAGTGGCTAAGACCAGTGGGAAAATCACTGATATTATTGTAAATGACAATCAGGAAATAAAAAAGAATGAATATATCGCAGTAATTGAAAATCCTGCCAACGACAGGCATGTGAAAGAAGTTAGCGAAAAGCTCGATTCATTAAAGTCATTTATTTCAGATTTTGATATTGAAAAAATTAAAACCATAAATATTGAAAAATCATATTCACTGGGCGACCTTCAAACATATTTCTCTTCCTTCAGAAAAGATTTGGAAGATTATAAAAATTTTATTGATAAAGATTATCAGCATAAAAAAATTGCATCAATACAGGAGCAGATTATAAAGTATAAGCAGATGTATGCTAAACTGGTGAGTCAGCAAGATATTATGCAGCAAAAATTAAATATTGGAGGAAGCCAGTTTAACCGCGATTCTTCATTATTCTCTGAAAAAACAATCGCACTGGCAGATTTTGAAAAATCAAAAACTACCTTACTCGAAAATAAATATTCCGTTGTAAGTTCTTCTGCAACGCTTGATAATACGCTTATTTCGATAAGCCAGCTTGAACAAAGCATACTTGAACTTGAACAGGATTATGCAGAAAAAAAGAAATCTTATGAACTTTCATTAAACGAATCATTCGATAATCTTCAAACTCAAATAAAACTTTGGGAGCAAACGTATATACTGAAATCGCCTATTGACGGTATAGTTACATTTACTAAAATATGGAGCGAAAATCAGAATGTTACTTCCGGTGATAAAGTACTTACTGTAATTCCAAAAGAAAAAAGTAAAATACTTGGAAAGCTTACTATTCCTGTTGATGGTTCAGGTAAAGTTAAAGTCGGGCAAAAAGTAAATATTAAACTTGCTAATTACCCATACATGGAATATGGAATGGTGGAAGGAAAAATTAAATCTATTTCGCTTGTACCTACAGATAATTCATACATTGCTGAAGTTGAATTTTCGGAAGGGTTAAAAACCAATTACGGAAAACAATTAGAGTTTGGTCAGGAAATGCAGGGTCAGGCTGAAATCATTACAGATGACCTGAGATTAATTGAACGGTTTTTTAATCCTATAAAATCTTTATTGAAAAAGCAGTGATTCTAAGCTTTTTATAAAATTCATAACTGCATCACCTTTTAACAGATTTTTTGAAAATTGTTAATATTTAATCCGCTATAAACTACAAATAGTAAAGGTTTTGTAATATCTTTGCAAAAAATTTCATTAGATGACAAGCAATTACACAGAAGATAGTATAAAATCTCTCGACTGGAACGAGCATATACGTATACGCCCGGGAATGTACATAGGGAAATTAGGTGATGGCGCTTCGCACGATGATGGTATTTATGTATTATTGAAAGAAATTATTGATAATTCTGTAGATGAGTACATCATGGGCTTTGGTAAAAAAATTGAAATTACCATTAAAGATCAGCGTGTTTCTGTTAGAGATTATGGACGTGGAATTCCTTTAGGGAAAGTTGTTGATTGTGTTTCGAAAATTAATACCGGGGCAAAATACGATTCTGAAGTTTTTAAAAAAACTGTAGGATTAAATGGCGTAGGTTCAAAAGCGGTTAATGCGCTATCATCATATTTTATTGTTCAATCAGTAAGAGAAGGTAAAACCAGGATTGCTGAATTCAGTAATGGCGATTTTGTTAAAGAAAGTAAAGAAGAAAAAACTGATTTAAGAAATGGCACGATGATAACGTTTATTCCCGATGAAAGGATTTTCGGGAAATATCATTTTATCACGGAATATATTGAAAAATTACTTTGGAACTATGCTTTCCTGAATACAGGCTTGTCAATATATTTTAACGGTCAGCGTTATTATGCCGACAATGGGTTACTTGATCTTCTTTCAAAATATATCAGTGGCACATCGCTCGTTTATCCGATCATTCATATTAGAGATAACGATTTTGAATGTGCAATGACACATAGCGAAAATCAATATGGTGAAGAATATTATTCGTTTGTAAACGGTCAGCATACTACACAGGGAGGTACACATCAATCGGCATTTCGTGAAGCTGTAGTGAAAACCATTCGTGAGTTTTACAAGAAAGACTTTGAAGCAAGCGATATACGTACATCTATAATTGCCGCTATCAGTGTGAAAGTGCAGGAACCTGTTTTTGAATCACAGACAAAAACAAAATTAGGTTCACAATACATGGAGCCTAATGGTCAAACCATCAGGAATTATGTCGGAGATATTGTTAAAAAAAATCTTGACGATTTTTTACATAAAAATCCAGAGACAGCAGAGGCGCTGTTAAGAAAAATCCTGCAATCGGAAAAAGAACGTAAAGAATTGGCGAATATTAAAAAGATCGCCCGCGAAAGCGTTAAAAAAGCCAGTCTGTTCAATAAAAAATTACGAGATTGTAAGATCCATTATAATAGCAACGACACACGTTATCTTGATACTACTTTATTTATCACTGAAGGGGATTCTGCAAGTGGCTCTATTACAAAATCGCGCGATGTGAGTACGCAAGCGGTATTCAGCCTGAGGGGCAAGCCCCTGAATTGTTTTGGGATGAGCAAGAAAGTAGTTTATGAAAATGAAGAGTTTAATTTATTACAGTCAGCATTGAATGTAGAAGAAGATTATGAGAACCTTCGTTATAATAATATTGTAGTTGCTACTGATGCCGATGTTGATGGTATGCATATCCGTTTATTGCTGATTACTTTTTTCCTCCAATTCTTTCCTGATTTAGTAAAGAACGGTCATTTATATATTTTACAAACACCACTTTTCCGTGTAAGGAATAAATCGAAAACAATCTATTGTTATTCTGAAACCGAGAAACAATCAGCTATTGACGAGTTGGGCAGCAAACCGGAAATTACACGTTTTAAAGGGTTGGGTGAAATTTCACCGGATGAATTCAAACACTTCATTGGACCTTCAATGCGTCTTGACCCTGTAATATTGAAGAGCAATTCAACCATTCCTGAGATGCTTACATTTTACATGGGAAAAAATACACAGGAGCGGCAGAATTTCATAATTGATAATCTACGGGTTGAGTTAGATACTATTGAAGCCTGATATTTTTTCTTTTTGATCATTAAATTTTATTAACTTGCTGCATCATTCAGGGAAAAGAATGTGTTTTTATTGAGTGTTATGTCAAAAAAAAATAAAGCCAGGATACCTGTAAAATCAAAGCAAAATGAACTTCCTTTAAAATCGAAAAGAAAAATCGATTGGATGATGATTTGGTTACCAGCTCGAATACCATGGTGGCAAAAGGAATTAGAGCAATACCTGAAATATGGACTTCTTTTTTCGGCGACGGAAAACTCAAATATGAATACAGGTCTATTGTAAAAACCACTTATACCATAGAACATCAGCTGCTTGGAGTGAACCCGAATGTCAGATATTTTATGGGTAACAAGAAAATGCTCCTATGAAATTTATAAAAATAAAAATGTAAAATAATGATGATAAAATTTCGAGGTCAGAGAATTCTTTTTTCCTAACCTGGTATATTATTGATTGTCGTAATCCTAAAAATAATAAATTATGGAATCAATGATATTCTTCCAATATATTCATGTTTGGGTCCATCAATTTCATTACATAAAATACGGTATACATAAACATCCATGACTACATCTTTGATATTACCACTATTATTATATGTTCCGTTCCAACCTTCACTTTGTTTTGCTATTGCATCCCATTTAGTTGTTTTAAATACCTCTTTTCCCCAACGGTCATAAATGGTCAAACGGAAATTATCAGGATCTACGTTGATTCCTTCAGCAGACCATGTATCATTAAAACCATCGTCATTTGGTGTGAAACTATTAGGAATATACAAAGTATATATTTCAGTAACTCTTACAGAATCCCTTATTGTATCAGCACAACCATTGTTGTCAATAATAATAAGCGTTACATAGTAAGTTCCAAGATTTTCATATTGGTGTGATATTGTACTACCTTCACCATAATTGCCATCACCAAATTCCCAAAACAGTGAATCTATCATACCGGATGAATTATCAAAAAACGTTATTGGTCCATCCATATATGTAAGAACTTTGGGTACAGCTGTATAACTTGCTGTTGGTCCTGGGATTTCAGCTACATCTACCGTTGCTGATGCAGAACACCCGCCATCGCTAATTGTAACGGTATACAAACCTGCAACAAGTTCTATAGCAGTTTGTGTTGTTTGCCCATCGTTCCATAAATAGGTGAAGGTTCCTACGCCGCCATTTGCACTGGCTGTAGCTGTACCATTCTTTTTATCACATACTTCATTTTCTGAACTTGCAGTAACTGTAGGACCTGGATTTTCGCCGATATTGGTTGAAATTGTAGCGGTACATGAATTAATATCAGAAACGGTTACATAATAGGTGCCTGTTGGTACATTAGTTAATGTTGCTGAAGTAGTGTTATTGTCCCATAAATAAAAGTAAGGAGCTGTTCCATTAGTAGCCGTTACTGTAGCAGAACCGTCAGAAAAACCGCATGATGCATTTATTGTACCTGTAATTGCAGGAATAGGTACAGGTGAAGGATTTATAATAACAGTATTTGTAGCTTGACAGCTGTTACCATCAGTAACGGTAACATAATAAGTACCACCGGAAACATTCGTTAAAGAAGGACCTGTCTGATTATTTGACCATAAATAAGAATAATTGCCATCACCTCCTGTTGCTAGTGCTGTAGCTGCTCCGTTTGCCATATTACAACGTGTATGAGTGATACTGATTATCGAAACAGATGGACCGGGTATATTTGATACTGTAGCGCTGGTTGTAGTTACACAAGCACCGCAATATACACTTACAGTATAAGTACCAGCTGAAAGATTGGTTGCTATTGGATTAGTTTGTTGATTAGGAAGAGTATTCCAAATATATGTCCATGTATCATTACAAAATCCGGCAGGTGTAACTGTAGCTGTTCCATTCGAATGTCCACAATTTTCATCTGTTGAAACAGTTGTTGCGCTTATAGGACTAACATTAACAGTAACAGTTGTACTTCCAGTACATCCTGCATTATTAGCTCCATTAACAGTATATATTTGTGTTGTCGTTGGATATGCAGTAACTGTGGTTCCTGTAGTTGATGATAATCCGGTACTTGGGCTCCAGATGTATGTCTGTCCTCCTGATGCTGTAAGTGAAACATTTGCACCCGGACAAATCTCGGCAGGATTGGGATTAACGGAAATGGTTAAATTGGAAGCGAGAATAACTGTAACGCTTGCTGTTGCAGAGCATCCGCCACTTGTACCTGTTACAGTATAAGTTGTAGTTGCTGTTGGGCTTGCTACAACGCTTGCTCCTGATGTAGATGATAATCCTGTAGAAGGCGACCATGTATAATTTGTCCCCCCCGAGGCGGTTAGAGTTACATTGCCATTTAAACAGATGGTTGGATTTCCGGGAGAGATAGATACTGCAAGATTGTTTACTGCATTAACCGTAACCGAAGCAGTTCCTGAACATCCGCCGCTTGTACCTGTAACAGTATATGTCGTGGTCGTTGTAGGACTTGCAATAACTGATGCACCAGTAGTTGTTGATAATGCAGTTGATGGGGCCCAAGTGTAAGTACTTGCTCCGCCGGAAGCTGTAAGCGTAACAGGGTCTCCCGGACATATTGTTGGATTTACAGGGGTTATTGAAACACTCATGTTATTAGAAACATTAACAGTAACAGAGCCGGTTCCTGAACATCCGTTTAAACTACCGGAAACAGAATATGTTGTAGTAGTTGTAGGATTAGCAATTACTGTTGCTCCTGATGTTGTTGAAAGAGCAGTAGCCGGAGACCATGTATAGTTTCCTGCACCAGTAACAGTTAGGGATACCGGATCACCGGGGCAGATTGTTGGATTTGTAGGTGTAACAGATAATGAAACATTATTGTTAATGGTAACTGTAACATTGTTTGATGCTGTGGCGCCGCATTTATCTGTAATAGTTACAGTATATGTTGTAGTGCTGTTGGGTGTAACGTTATACGATGTTCCTGTACCTAAACTATTACTCCAATTATATGTATATGGTGTCATTCCTCCCGATCCCGATACGCTAATAGGTACCGTTGTTCCCTGGCAGACTGAAGTGTCGCCAGCTGTGGCAGCAACTAAAGGAGTATTATCGATAATAGATATAGTATAAACATTAGTTGAGCAAAAGGGGGAGACTGTTAAGGTTACCGTTTCGTTACCTTCTGATAAGCCATCCATTGTTGGAATAATTACTACAGCAACAGAATCAGAGCCTGCTGGTATAGTAACGCTAGTAGGTATTGAAGTATAATCAGTTCCATTAGTAGCAGAGCCACTAATAGTATAATTTATTACTAAAGGTGTTGTTTGAACAGTAGCAGTAGTAAAAGCAAAAATACCATTTACGCAACCTTCTACAGCGTTATTCCCAAAGGTCGTGTTGGAGTAAGATGGGGTAACTACAAGTCCTCCTGCATCAAAACTATTTGCTTCAAGAAATACTCCAGAATCGTAATTTGCATCTCCAACATCTGCTATTGCAATTTTAATATGATATGTTTGGCATGGTGTCACACTATGAGTTGCTGTAAGAACTGTTGTAAATCCATCAAAAACTATGGTGCTTCCAGTATTGTTTATATATAAATTAGAATAGTTCAATCCATAAGATGGGCAAGCTTGTTCAGACCATGTTCCTTCACTACCATTATTAATTGTATTTATTGCAACAGGATATGACGTTCCAGGAATAAGAGCAATATTTACAGCGTTGTTTGTGTATGTTCCAGTAATACCTGGGCCGCTTAAAAAGAAGCCAAAAACATCATTATATGATGAGCAGACAAATTCTGGGTATTCTTCAGATCCGAAAACATAACGAAAAGAAACAGTATTAGATGTCGGAACAAAATCGAATTCTAAAACAGCAGCTTCATAAGTATGATTAGTTGTTAAGGAATTGAGGTCGACATCTCCATCAGAACCAGGATAATCAGCCATTTGTGTGCTTGCAGCAGCAGCAGTATGATTAACATTGCCTGTTGCTAAAACAACTCCAGAAGTAAGACCAAGATTTGTAGCAGTGGTACCTGTTGTAAATGATCCTATTTGTCCGGTTGCTCCGGTAGTACCTGTAAATTTTACATTACTGATTGATACACCTCCCGATATTAATACATCCTGAACTAGTTGAGCAGGAGTCAATGATGTATTAATATTCAACTGGGAATAACCATTAATACTAAAAAATAATATTATTAGTGGTAGCCAAACTTTTAATATATCCGGGAATTTATTCATGTCAGAAATGGTTTGTTGTCAAATGATTATATGTATATATAACAATTAATAAATGTTTTTCCCTATAGTAATATCCAAAAAAAATAGTTAGAAAGGAATAAAAAAATATTTTATTCTTCACTCATTTCAAAATCCTGTGCAGTGTAAGTAGTATTATCAATTACGACTTTCTCAATTCCGCACCAAGTAAAAAAACTTTTAAAATATTGTTTTGTTGCATATTTATATAATACAACAGTAGTTTTCCAGTTTCCGTTAACAGGGGTTTCATTAAAGCTGGCAGAAACTACTCCTCTTAAGGTTTTAATTTTTTCAACAAGTGCTGTTACTTCTTCTTTGCTGTTTAAGCCTGCTATATCAAATATAATAGTTCTTTCGCCATTAGCGCTGGTTGTAACTATTTTTTCATTTGTTTTGTTCAGAATGAAATAGGCTTTTGAAGTTTGTGAATAACCTGATACAAACAGGAAAACAATAACTGCTGTCAATAATGTTTTAACTACGTTTTTCATAATTTGTTATTTTTAATTAAGGTATTAGTGAGACTCGTCCAATATACTCATGTTTATGTCCTTCTATTTCTTTACATAATACTCTGTAAACATAAACATCCATTATTACATCTTTATAAGTGCCTTTGTTATCTTCTGTGCCATTCCATGGCTCACATCTATTCAATTCAGGATACCATTTATTAGTATAATATATCATGTTACCCCAACGATCAAAAATGTACATTTCAAATGTTTCAGGATCTACATTTATCCCGTAAGGAGTAAACCCATCATTAATACCATCATCATTTGGAGTGAATGCATTTGGAATATAAAGTGCAAAAATATCTTTAACTCTGATAGTATCTATAGCTGTATCACGGCAATGATTATTATCCTCGACAATTAATGTTACAGGATAAGTACCAATATTTTCATATTGATGGGTAAATTCAGAAATGGTGTCTGTTGAACCATCGCCAAGTGTCCATTGCCATCCAATTATTGTTACTATAGAATGGTCGAGGAAAGAAACGGGTCCGTCCATTATAGTTAATTCCTTGGGCCATGCTGAAAAGCCAGCTAAAGGTCCGGGGATTTCATATATGTCTACAGATGTAGTGGCACTACAACCTCCATCATCTACCGTTACTGTATATGTACCTGCAGGTAAATTTTCAGCAACCTGTGTATATTGTGGTGGTGTTGTGTTCCATGAGTAATTATAATTACCCAAACCACCTGCGCCTGTTGCCGTAGCTGTTCCATTAGACTGGTTGCAATATTCGGGTGTGCTTGTTGAACTTGCAGTAGGACCGGGTAATTCAGGAACTGATGCAGACGTGGTTGTAGAACATCCATTATTATCAGTAACTGTAACAATATATGTTCCTTCAGCTAAACTAATAGCAGTATCAGAATTTTGAACCGGAGTTGTTCCCCAGCTATAGGTATATCCTGGAGTTCCTCCGGTAGCAGTGACTGTAAGGGCTCCATCAGAAAATCCACATGGGGTAGGAATTATTCCTGTAACTGAAGCATGAGGACCGGGTGTGTCAGTAATAGTAACAGAATTAACAGCTGTACACAAATAATGATCAGTAACTGTAACCTGGTAAGTACCTGCATATACATTTGATAAACTATCGCCTGTTTGTCCATTTGACCATAAGTAATTATAATCCGTACTTTGTCCTCCTGAAGCGAGTGCACTGGCTCCACCATTGTTATAACCGCAGGATGTATTCGTAACACTTATTATACTTACAGATGGACCGGGAAGATTGTTTATTACAGCTGATGCAGTTGCTGTGCATGCACCACAATTTATAGTAACAGTATAAGTCCCTGCAGGTAGATTGGTAGCCATTGCAGAATGTTGAGGGGGAACAGTATTCCAGTTATATCCCCATGTCTGACCACAAGTAACACTTGGAGTAACAGTAGCTGTTCCATCAGCATGACTACATATTTCATCTGTATAAGTTGTTGATGCAGTGAAAGGCTCAACATTTACAGTTACTGATGTGCTGCCGGTACAACCTTGTGTACTTGTACCGGTAACAGTATATGTTGTAGTTATTGTTGGGTGAGCAGTTATACTTGCACCTGTAGTAGAAGAAAGTCCTGTACCTGGTGACCACGTATATGTGGAACCTCCTGATGCTAAAAGAGGAGTACTTGCTCCCGGGCATATAGTAGGATCCGGAGTTACTGTAATCGTTGGGTTAGGCGCAACGGTTACTGTTACTGTTGTAGAACCTGTACATCCGTTTAAATTACCATATACCGAATAAGTAGTAGTAACAGAAGGGCTTGCTGTTACAGTTGTTCCTGTAGAGTCGGATAATCCTGTTGATGGCGACCATTGATAGTTACCTGCTCCTGATGCAGTAAGAGATGTGCTACCACCGGGGCATACTGTGGCAGGTGGTACCGTTACAGTTGCATTATTATTGATATTAACAGTTACTGCATCAGAGGCTGTACAACCATTAACATCTGTAACAGTTACAGTATATGTAGTGGTATTAGATGGATTTACAGATTGTGATACATCTGTAATTGAGTTATTCCAGTTATACGTTAATGGTGCATTACCTGTACTATTTGATGCATCAAGGACTGTAGAGGAGCTGGGGCAAATAGAAGCATCTGGTCCCGCGTTTGCAACAGGGAGCGGATTAACAGTTACGGTTACATTTGAAGAATTATAACATCCTAAAGGTGTTGTAGCGGTTACAGTATAAATTTCTGTTGTTGTTGGATTAACACTGATACTTGCCCCAATTGCATGTGTACTCCATTCATAAGTGTATTCTCCCTCGCCCGAAGCTGTAATTGTTGCTGTTTCTCCACTGCAAATAGTTGGTGCAGCAGGTGAAAATACAGGAGGATCAATAGCTAAAACCGTTCTTAATGTTAATGTACAACCTTGTACTGTAACGAACTGACAAATGAGAGAATCCCCATTAGTAAATTGAGTATTATTAAGAGTTAATGAATTAGTTGTTCCTGTGTTTTGAGTGCCTTGAGGCCATGTCCATTGATATGATTGGAAACCCGGAGGTGCCGTAATAATATTTGATAATCCTGAGCATGCCTGAGAAAGCTCCAGCGAACTGCATGAGCATGCTATATAAGCGTAACCAAAGTGTCCACCTAATGTGCAATCGTATGTTGTAAACTGTATTGTAATATTTTCATTAATATGAGCTGATAAATCAATAGCAACAGTTGTCCAATCTTTCCATACTACATTAACATCTGTCTTATATACATCAGAAGCAGGCAAACATGGAACAAAACCAGGAAGATTTAAAGCAGCAGATACTTCGTATTTGCCACAAACAGGGTCAATTAAAGCACCTGATGAGTTAAGAACGTAGATTGAAAATTTAGGTACCTGTGTATCTGTGTGTTGAGAAGAAGAACTTGCAGCGTCCTGAAGTACTACTGCATATTGATAAGTAAAAATGCAATTAGAACTATTTACAGTATAAGTGTATGATAATCTTTCAGCATATGCATTGTCCCAAATTGATTCTGCACTAACATAACTATTTCCTAAACGACATGAAGATGTGCCTCCCGGTGGTAATACGCTTAACATGTTTTGTGTATTAGGGTCAGTTCCCGGTATATTCATTATTGTATGTCTACCTGTTGCGTGGGGTGTAGCATTTGCAGTACCTTGTACTAACCCAATAAATTCATTGGTGTAAACGCCATCAAGGTTAGTGCCTGTGGAGCCAGTCCAATTTTCAAAACTACTACTACCCGAAAAATCAGCATTTTCGCATTGCGTAAACCCATTGTAGGCAAATAATACTATGCAAAATAAAAATATTATTACTTTTTTCATTTTACTATTTTCTAATTTTACATTGAAGGAATGGTTAATATTAAAAGATAAATATAATGCATTTCAAGATATTTAAAAAATTATAAAAATAAATATTACCCATAGTATTAACTATTAATTGTAACTGAACTATTTTAATAAAGTAAGGAACCCTGTAGACTCTTTTAGAACATTATTTTTATCTTTCATGGTTATTTTCCAAACATATAAACCTTGAGGCGCTTCAGAATTTGTTCCAATTTTTTTCCCATCCCAAAGAATATTAAGATCTGTAGATTCAAAAACAAGAGTTCCTTTTTGATCAAATATTAACATTTTATAACCATTTGGATTCATCTTTTCGCCAATAGGACCGAAGTAATCATTCATCCCGTCACTGTTTGGGGTGAATCCTGTAGGGCAATAATACAATTCTTTAAGTTTAACATCAATTACTTTTGAAATACTATCTCTGCATCCGTTACTGTTCATAGTAACCAGTTGTACGTTAAAATTGCCGTCATGATTATACAAATGTGTTGGTGATTTTTCATTAGATATTATATTATCGCCAAAATTCCAATACCATGAAAATGCATCTGTTGAATTATCAGTGAAACAATATATTTCGCTTTCAGCGTTGAATGAATATTCAAAATCGGCTTTAGGAATGCTGTTTGCTGTAATATAATTTGAGTATTCAGCTTTTTTTGATTTATCATTTATTAGACTAACAGTAAGCGTTACAGTATAATTTCCTGTTTTAATAAAAGTATGAGAAGGAGAGGCTTTTGAAGAAGTTTTTCCATCGCCAAAACTCCATGAATAACTTATATTTTCTGAAGTGAAAGCTGGCGTAAAGTTTACTGTAAGCGGAACACAACCTTCAATAACATTCGATTTGAATAATTCTCCTGAAGGTAAAGTAATATTATTTTTTGTTTCATCAACTTTACTTTCTTTATTTGATGTGAAATCCTTTTCCGTGTTAACAGTTTTTATTTGTTGAGGATAAAATGGTGTATTAGTATTATTATTTTCTGAATTAATATTATTGGATGATGTTTCTTTGTTAGCTGAAGAATTATTTTTATCTAAAGAAGAAATAGTATTTCCAAAATTTTCAGATGTACTTTTATTGGGTACCGAAACAATGTTTGATTTCTCTTCGGGATTATTTTTGTTAATGTTTTGAGTGCTTTCCTGGTTAAATTTTTTTACGTGAATATTTTTTGAATTTTCAGTATTTGATACTAAAGTGAAATATAATATTGTTGCAATGGGGACTATAAATGAAGTTCCAATAATGATATTTTTAAAGATATTATTTTGTAAAAATGAATACCATTTTCTGCCGGGGAGGTCTTTCTCGAAATTATACCAATCGCTGTTACTGTAGGAATACTCGAAGCTGTCAAGTCTTTCCTTCAGCATTTTTTCGAAACCAGTATATTTATTGTTCATGTCCATTTGTGTGTTCTTCAAAAAGTTTAATAAGGTTTTTGCGTGCTTTGGCAAAATTCGATTTTGATGTACCTATGTTAATGTTGAGCTGTTCTGCAATTTCTTTATGTGTCATTTCTTCAAAAACAAAAAGGTTAAAAACGGTTCTGTACATAGGGCTGAGCTTTTGAATGAGTTGCATTATTGTGTCCACTTTAATTTTTGTGAACTGTTCAAAATCAGCATTCGATTGATAGTCTTCAATCATTGTATCATAATTACGATTTTCGTCAAGCTCGACAAAAAAATTTTTCTTTTTTCTGATAGTGTCAATAGCCGTATTCGTAACTATGCGTTTAACCCAACCTTCAAGCGAACCTTTAAATTCGAATTCTTTCAGATTTGCAAAGACCTTTATAAAACCATCATGAAGTATATCTTTTGCTTCTTCTCTGTTGTCAGCATACCTCATACATATTGCTAACATTTTTCCGTAAAAGGTCTGATAGAATTTTTGCTGGCAGTTTTTGTTCCCCTGAATGCATCCATTTACTAGTGAACGTATTTTGCCGTTATCAGACAAATCTATCATGATACTTTACTTTTAGACGTGAATAGGTTGTTTTGGTTGCCTAAGATATAAATAAAATTTGTTTTATAGATAGAAGATTTATTTGCTATTATAAATTGCATATTTCAATGGCTTGATTTTGGTTATAAATTTTTATTAATAAGAACAATATAAAATATAAAATCAAACATTAGCGAAAAGCATATGGGTTATGGAATAAGCGATATTTTTCCTATGTATTCATGTTTTGGACCATCAATTTCTTTAAGCTGAATTAGGTAAATATAAACTCCCATGACAACATCGAGATAATTTCCTGCATTATTAAATGTTCCATTCCAGCCTTCACTTTGGTTAGCAATCACATCCCAATTAGTTGTATTGAACATAACTTTTCCCCATCTGTCGAAAATAGTAAGTTCAAAATTATTCGGGTCTACATTGGTCCCTTCTGCTGACCATGTGTCATTAAGTCCATCATCATTAGGGGTAAAGCAGTTGGGCGTGTATATAGTGTATGTTTCTGTAACTCTAACAGTATTTTGTATGGTATCAAAGCAGCCATTATCGTCAATAACAACCAGGGTAACAGTAAATGTTCCAATATTATCATACTGATGTTGAATTTTATTAAAGCTGCTTGCAGTGTCTCCATCTCCAAAAGTCCAATACCAGTTTTCAACATTCCCGCTTGAATTATCACTAAACAGGACTGGTCCATCCATAAGTGTTAATACTTGTGGGTGTATTGAAAAATCAGCTATAGGTCCAGGTATATTGATTATTCTTGTTGTAGCTGAGGCAGTACATCCATTGGAATCGGAAACAATCACATCATAAGTTCCTGCCGGCAGATCGGTTACATTTGCAGTAGTTGCATTATTGCTCCAAAGATAAGTATATGCTTCGGAGCCTCCGTTTGCAATTACAGCAATAGTTCCGTTTGTTCGGTTACATATTTCATTCGTTGATGAAGCGCTTGCTGTAGGTTTATATGAAGTGCTGATGGTGCCTATTGCAACATCAGTACATCCATTGGCATCGGTAACAGTTACAGTATATGTGCCTCCCGGAATATTTGATAATGTAGGTAATGTCCAGGGTGTAGGTGTATTCCATGAATATGCTAATGGTGCTGTTCCGCTGGTAGTAGTAACTGAAATTGCGCCGTTAGATAGTTCGCATGTTGCATTGATAATATTAGCAATAGTAGCCATGGGGGCAGGTTGGTCAATCAGGGTAACACTATTGGTTGCAGAACATCCCATCTGATCTGTTACTGTGACGGTATAGGTTCCTGCTGCCAGGTTTGAAACCGTTTGTGTAGTTTGTACAGGAGAAGTATTCCATGAGTAGGTATAACCGCCGGTTCCGCCGGTAGCATTTACTGTAACACTGCCATTATTTAGTCCGCATGTGGCAGGAGTAGATGAGGCTGTAGCAGTTGGACCGTATATATTAGTAACCAATGCAGATGCTGTAGCAGTACATCCATTGGTGCCTGTAACAGTAACGGTATATGTTCCTGCAGGAATACCTGATGCAGTAGCTGTGGTCTGTGTTGGATTTGTACTCCAGGCATATGTCCCGCCTCCGGTTGCTGTTGCGCTTCCATCACTTAATCCGCATGTGGCCAATGTTGTTGTTATCTGAATAGTTGGAGGGGAAAGCGTATTGACTGTTACCTGGGCAGTAGCAGTACATCCTCCATCTGTTGCTGTAACAGTGTATGTAGTTGTAGATGTAGGTGTAACTGTGGTGGTAGCGCTTGTTTCTCCGGAACTCCAGGCGAATGTTGATCCCGCAGTTCCCGTTGCTGTTAATGTTGAGCTAAAACCTGGGCATACAGATGTGGGATTAGCAGAAGCGCTTGCCGTAATATTGGAACTTACATTTACCAGTACATCATCAGTAACAGTAACTACTGTAGCATCACAATTTGTATATGCTATTTTTGCAGTGTAAGTTGTAGCAGTAGAAGGACACACCGTTGTTGTGGCTCCTGTTGCCAATTGGGTACTTCCCTGCCACCACGAAACAACATAATTTTGTGTTCCGTTTGGTGTGAATCGCCAAGCATCATTAGTAGCAGTCCATACAGAGCAATTCCTCCCGCTAATAGGGTATGCTATTGTACCTGTCGAGTTTTGAATTCCTTCAATTGCTAACCCATCATTCCAGTTAGTACAAGTTTCTTTATTTTGAATATATATTTCAATTACATTGGTTGATTCATATAGTACTATTTGCGATGTTGCATATATAGCGTTATCACAATAACTAGTAGAAATGCTATTTGGGTCACCATAATATGGTATTTGATAATATGAAACAACCAGCATTCTGCATGGGTAATTCCCTATGAGTTGCCAATATATCCCTCCTTTATATGTAGGATCTATATCTTGATAAGGACCCAAAATAGAATTTTCGGGAACTGAAGTTGTCGGAATTAAATATGTAGAATATATGTAATATTGGCAGGTATTACCTGCATATGTTGTATCAAAAGAGATTAAACCATTTGCACCAACTACAATTTTATTATATGAAGTTCCAAAGAAACAAAAATTAAAAGGTAAGTTTACAATACTAGACCATACGTCATCCGCGTTGACAAGAATAGCATTACCGCTATTATATGGGTTAGGTGGAGTATAAGGGATAGATGAAACAGTATAGCTTGTAGTTTCTCCAGTGGCTAAATACGTTGAAGTGAGTGTTGCGCAATTATTAGTACAGATTACAGTTTGGTCGGTTCCTGCATTAATACTGGGACATCCTGGTTGTGCAAATACGTTTGTTTGTGAAAAAAGTAGAATAAATATAAAAACTAAAAAATATTGAAAATTATTTTTCATGAAAGTTGTCGGTTATAAATTCATTTATTTAAAGCTTTATATAAGGACGCCAAAACTTTTATTTGGTTGCTTGATATTATAAATGTAAAATTAAAATAAATTTAGAGCCTGTTTAAATTTTTTTCAAAAGAATTTTTATAGCAGCAATTTTAAC